>NZ_JBHYUU010000051.1:0-45016 GCF_042749955.1 Kitasatospora sp. NPDC059462
GGTTTTGTTTTTCATCCCCCGGCCGGCGCCCCCGCCCCCCGGGCCCCCCCGCCGGCCGGGTGGCCCCCCCCGGGGCGCGGGGGGCCCGTCGCCCTACACTCCCGCTGTGACCGAAACCTTCGAGGACGCCGCGCTCGTCCTCGTCTTCATCGTCCTGGGCGGCCTGTTCAACGTCGCCGAGATCTCGCTGATCTCGCTGCGCGAGGGCCAGATCCGGACGCTGGAGGCCCGCGGCACCCGGCGGGCGGCCCGGGCCGCGCACCTCGCGGCCGACCCCAACCGCTTCCTGGCGGCCGTCCAGGTCGGCGTCACCTGCATGGGGTTCCTCTCCGCGGCCTTCGGCGCCGACACGCTGGCCGGCAAGGTCGCCCCGCTGTTCGTGCGGGCCGGGCTCTCCGAGGGCGTCGCCGACGCCACCGCGCTGGTCGGCCTCACCCTGGTGATCAGCTACGTCTCGCTGGTGCTCGGCGAGCTCACCCCCAAGCGGATCGGCCTCCAGCGGGCCGACTCCATCGCCGTGCTGGCCGCGCCGGTGGTCGACGTCATGTCGGTGGTGCTGCGCCCGGCGATCTGGCTGCTCGGCCGCTCCACCGACCTGATGGTCCGGCTGTTCGGCGGCGACCCGGCCGCCGGGCGCGGCTCGATGAGCTCCGAGGAACTCCGCGGCCTGGTCGCCGCCAACACCGAACTCGGCAGCGACCAGCGGACGTTGATCGCCGATGTGTTCGCCGCCGGGGAGCGCCAGCTGCGCGAGGTGATGGTCCCGCGCACCGAGGTGACCTTCCTGGACGCCGAGCGCCCGCTCGCCGAGGTCCGCGCCCAGGCGGACTCCTCGCCGCACTCCCGCTACCCGGTGGTCGAGGGCAGCTACGACGCGGTGACCGGCTTCGTGCACGTCCGCGACCTCTACGGCGCGCGCGGCGAACGCGCGGTCAAGGTCCGCGACCTCGCCCGCCCGGTCAAGCTGCTGCCCGGCACCAAACGGGTGCTGGAGGCGATGGGCGAGATGCGCCGCGAGGGCCATCACCTGGCGATCGTGGTCGACGAGTACGGCGGCACCGCCGGCATCGTCACCCTGGAGGACCTCGTGGAGGAGGTGATCGGCGAGATCCGCGACGAGTACGACACGCCCGAGCCCGTCCCCACCCGGCGGCTGGCCGGCGGCGGCATGGAGCTCGACGGCCTGCTCAACCTGGCCGACTTCGCCGGGGAGACCGGCGTCACCCTCCCCGAGGGGCCGTACGAGACGGTGGCCGGCTGCCTGGTCGCCGCGCTCGGCCGGCTGCCCGCCGACGGCGACCGGGTGCGGATCCCGGCCGGCCCCGGCGTGGAGGTGCTGCTGACGGTGGCCAAGCTGGAGGGCAGGCGGATCGCCCGGGTCGGGGTGAGTGCGGTCACACTGGCCGGGCCGCCGGGGCCGGAGGTTTCCTGACCGGTCGGTGGAGCTGGAACAATGGCCCGCATGGTCAACGCAGCGGTCACTGGTCCGGTCAAGGACCGTCCCCGGGTGCTCTCCGGCATCCAGCCCACCTCCGGCTCGTTCCACCTCGGCAACTACCTGGGCGCGGTGCGCCAGTGGGTCGACCTGCAGAAGGAGAACGACGCCTTCTACATGGTCGTCGACCTGCACGCGATCACCATCGAGCAGGATCCGGCGACGCTGCGCCAGAACACCCGGATCTCCGCCGCCCAGCTGCTCGGCGCGGGCCTGGAGCCGGAGCACTGCACCCTGTTCGTCCAGTCGCACGTGCCCGAGCACGCGCAGCTGGGCTGGGTGATGAACTGCCTCACCGGCTTCGGCGAGGCCTCCCGGATGACCCAGTTCAAGGACAAGTCGGCCAAGCAGGGCGCCGCCGGGACGTCGGTGGGCCTGTTCACCTACCCGATCCTCCAGGTGGCCGACATCCTGCTGTACCAGGCGGACGCCGTCCCGGTGGGCGAGGACCAGCGCCAGCACGTGGAGCTCACCCGCGACCTCGCGGAGCGCTTCAACACCCGCTACAGCCCGACCTTCACGGTCCCGAAGCCGTACATCCTCAAGGAGACGGCCAAGATCCAGGACCTCCAGGACCCGGCGATCAAGATGAGCAAGTCGGCGTCCTCCGCCAAGGGCCTGGTGAGCCTGCTCGACGAGCCGAAGGCCAGCGCCAAGAAGTTCAGGAGCGCCGTCACCGACACCGGCACGGTGGTCTCCTACGACGAGCAGGAGAAGGCCGGCGTCTCCAACCTGCTGCGGATCCACTCCGCCCTCAGCGGGCAGTCGATCGAGCAGCTGGTGGCGCACTTCGAGGGCAAGATGTACGGGGCCCTGAAGACCGAACTGGCCGACCTGTTCTCCGAGTGGGTGACGCCGTTCCAGGAGCGCACCCGGACCTTCCTGGACGACCCGGCCGAGCTGGACCGCGTCCTCGCGCTCGGCGCCGAGAAGGCCCGCGCGGTGGCGTCCGAGACGCTGGCCCAGGTGTACGACCGGATCGGCTTCCTCCCGGCCGCCAAGCGGTGACTCCGCTGACGCGCCTGCCCGGTGGTGAGGGTCTCCCGGAGACCCTCACCATCGGCGTGTCCGTCGGCGTCCCGGATCCGTACGGCACCGCGATCCAGGACGCGCGGGCCGGGCACGGCGATCCGCTGGCCCGGTCGATACCCACGCACGTCACGCTGCTGCCGCCCACCGACGTCCCGGCCGAGGCGCTGCCGAAGATCGAGGAGCACCTGGCCGCGGTGGCCGCCGCGCACCGGCCGTTCCGGATGGTGCTGCGCGGCAGCGGCAGCTTCCGCCCGGTCTCCCCGGTGGTGTTCGTCCGGGTCGAGGAGGGCGAGCAGGAGTGCCGGCTGCTGGAGGCGGACATCCGCTCCGGCCCGCTGGCCCGGGAGCTGGCCTTCCCGTACCACCCGCACGTGACGGTGGCGCACGGTCTCACGGACGACGTGCTGGACCAGGCCCACGAACAGGCCCGGTCCTTCCACGCGGCCTTCCCGGTGCCCGGGTTCGGCCTGTCCCGGTTCGACGCCGACGAGGTCTGGCGTCCCTGGCGGGCCTACGGCTTCGGCTGACCGGCGCGCCCGGCGGGACCGCCGAGCTCCAGCATCCGGTCGACCACCCGGCGGGCGGCGGCGCCGTCGTCCAGCGCGCAGTGCACCTCCTGGAAGCGCCGGTAGCGCTCGGCGTACCCGGCGGGCACGGCGCCCCCGGTGTCGGCGAGTTCGCGCAGCGCCGCGACCAGCGCGGCCGAGTCCTCCAGCAGCGGGCCGGGGGCCTGCGCCTCGAAGTCGAAGGCGAAGCCCCGCAGGGTGTCCCGGTAGTGCGCCAGGTCGTAGGTGAAGAACAGCACCGGGCGGCCGGTGATGGCGAAGTCGAAGAGGATCGACGAGTAGTCGGTCACCAGGACGTCGGCGATCAGCAGCAGCTCCTGCACGTCCGGGTAGTCGGCGCAGTCCACGGCGAAGCCGTCCCCGGTGCCGGTCAGCGGCTCGCGGACGTGCGTGTGCGGCCGCAGCAGCAGGACGTGGTCGTCGCCGAGCGCCCGCCGGGCCCGGTCGAGGTCCAGCCGCAGGTCGAGCCGGAAGCCGTCGCCGTCCGGACGCGGCCGGTCCTCCCGCCAGGTCGGCGCGTAGAGCACCACCCGCCGGCCCTCGGGGATGCCGAGCCGCGCGCGGACGGCCGCCGCCCGCCGCCGGTCGGGGCGGGCCAGCACGTCGTTGCGCGGGTAGCCGGACTCCAGGATCTCGCCGCGGTAGCGGAAGGCCCGGCGCAGGATCGGGGTGGCGAAGGGGCTGGGGGAGAGCAGCAGGCTCCAGTGCGGGGTCTCCCGGTCGAGGGCGGCGAGGTAGCCGTGGTCGGCGAGCCAGGTGTTCTCGACGTCGTGGGCGATCCGCTTGAGCAGCGCGCCGTGCCAGGTCTGGACGACGACCTGGCCGGGGCGGCGGCGCAGGAAGTCCGGGAAGTGGGTGTTGCCGACGAGGTAGCGGCTGGTGCCCAGCGCCCGGTACCACTCGGGGCTCCAGACCCGTACCGCGCGGACCCCGGGCGGCAGCTCGGCCTGGGCGTCGTCGACCACCCACAGGTGCTCCAGCGGCGTGCCGCGGCGGGCGAGTTCGGCGTGCACGGCGCGCGGCGAGTCGGCGTAGCCGAGGCCGCCGAAGACGTCGTACAGCACGGCCTCGCGCAGCGGCTCGCGGCGGGCGGCGGGGTAGCCGGCGGTGCGCTGGCGGGCCTGCGTCCAGGCGCTGCGCTCGGTGGCGCTGAGGACGGGCGTGGAGTCCAGCAGCAGGGTGTCGTGCCAGCGGCGCTCCAGCACGATCCGCTTGCCGCCGGCCTGGGTGGCGGCGGGCAGCGCGGCCAGGACGGCGGGCGCGGCGGTCAGCGGACGGGCCGGGCCGGTCCCGCCGACGGGGTGCAGGGCGGCCTCCCACAGGCCCTTGCGCAGCGGCAGCGCGGTGCCGTCGGAGCCGGTGCGGGTGACCGGCAGCCGGACCGTGAACCGCGCGTCGGGGCCGAGCTCGACCGGGTGGCGGACCTCGGTGCCGCTGCCGCCGTGCCGCAGCACGAGTTCCAGCGGGCCGGGGGCGGGGCAGTGGCCGGAGAGCTCGAAGCCGCCGGGCCGGGCGGCGAGCCGCTCGACCCAGCCGGCGGCGGGCCGCACGCACAGCTGGAGCCGGCCGTCGGCGAGGTGCTTGAGGTGCAGCACCCGGTCCTCCGCGCCGGGCAGCGGGTGCTGACCGGCGATCGGACCGCCGCGCTCGTCCAGGACGAGCTGCTCGACCGCGCCGTCGGGGTCGACCAGGTCGGCGTCCCAGTGCTCCAGCTCGCCGGTGCCGCGGCCCTCCGCGGTGAACAGCGCGTACGGCAGGCGCACGGTGACGGTCCGTCCGGTGCGGTGGGCCGGCTCGGTGAGCACGGTGGCGCTCTCGCGGTGGCGCAGCCGCAGCACGGTGCGGGCCTGGCCGGGGTCGGCGGTGGTGAGGTGCAGGCCGATCCCGTCGGGGCCGGGCTCGGCCCCGTCGAGGCGGACGGCGGGGCGTTCGAGCCGCAGGACGAGCCGGCCGTCGGCGAAGTGCGGCTGGAGGCGGATGTCGTGGTCCACCCAGCGTGCGGGCGGGTACTCGCCGGAGCCGCACCAGTAGGGGGCGAGGCCGCCGTACTGGCGGCGCAGCCGGGTGGGGCGGCCGAGGGTGAACAGGGTGGCCTCGACGCTCCAGTCGCCGAGCAGCCAGCCGTCGGCGCCGCGCAGCCGGCGGGGTTCGACCAGGGCGGTGAAGCCGGCCCAGTCGTGGTTGTGCTCGGGCTGGGCGCTGTCGTCGGTGATCTCGGGGAAGCGGCGGGGCCGGGTGGGGACGTGGACCGGCTCGTCCTGGTGGTGGCGGCGCAGGGTGAGCCAGGTCCAGGCGGAGCCGGGGTGGGCGGTGGACCGGTCGTCGGGGCGGGCGAAGCCGGTGAGTTCGAGGCCGCGGCCGCTCCAGCGGGCGCGCAGCAGCCCGAGGGAGGCGTTCTCCTCCTCGCTCGGCAGCGGGGCGCCGAAGCGGGCGTCGCCGAAGCGCGGCGCGGCGTGCGGGAGGACGAAGCGGGTGAGGACAGCCATTTCCACGAACCTTTCTCGGCGAGAATTTCCATCTCACCCGGAAAAGCATCCGAGGTCAATTTGGGAATGGCGTTGTAATTAGCTGAAAAGTTCCTCGGGGAAACGCGAGTTCGAAATTCCGGAATATCGTGCGAGGCCGTGCCGGAAAGCGCCGGAGGCGCCCGGCGCGGTGTTCGCGTCGGGCGCCTCCGGCACCGGTGGAAGGCCGGTCAGGCCTCGCGGCTCAGCATCGCGTCCACGGCCCGGGCGGCGGCGTGGCCGTCGTCGAGGTCGCAGTACTTCGCGCGGAACGCCGCGTACTTCCCGGCGTACTCGGCGGTGATCCGGTCCACCTGGCCGAGCGCCGTGACCAGCTCCTCGGAGGTGGCCAGCAGCGGGCCGGGCGCCTCCGCCTCGAAGTCCAGCGAGAAGCCGCGCAGGTTGTCGCGGTAGTGCGCCAGGTCGTAGGTGAAGAACAGCACCGGCTTGCCGGTCGCGGCGAAGTCGAAGGTCGACGCCGCGTAGTCGGTCACCAGGACGTCGGCGACCAGCAGCAGCTCGGCCATGTCGGGGTAGCTGCTGACGTCCCAGACGTAGCCGTTGCCGGCCTCGGCGATCTGCTCGCGGACGTTGGCGTGCCGGCGGACCAGCAGCACCTGGTCGTCGGCGAGCGCGGCCCGCGCCGCCTCCAGGTCCAGCTGGAGGTTCAGCTGGTAGCCGCCGTAGTGGCGGCGCCGGTCCTCGCGCCAGGTCGGCGCGTACAGCACGACCTTCTTGCCCTCGGGCAGGCCGAGCCGCTCGCGCACCCGCTCCGCGGTCTTCTCCTTGTCGGCGGAGAAGAACAGGTCGTTGCGCGGCAGGCCGCTCTCCAGGATCTCGCCCTTGAAGTCGAAGGCCCGGCGCAGCACCGGGGCCGCCCAGGTGCTGCCGGCCAGCAGGATGCTCCAGTTCGGAACCTCCTTGGCGAGGCCCTTCAGGTAGTGCGCGTCGGTGAACCAGACCTTCTCGAAGTCGTGGCCGACCTGCTTCAGCGGCGAGCCGTGCCAGGTCTGCAGGACGATCTGGCCGGGCCGGCGGACGAAGAAGTCCGGCAGGTGCGCGCTGGTGACGACGTACTTCGCGGTGGCCAGCGCCTCGAACCACTCCGGGCTCCAGAGCCGGACGGCGCCCGCCGACTGCGGCAGGTCCGCCTGGAGGTCGTCGGTGCCCCACAGGTGCTCCAGCGGCAGGCCGCGGCGCACCAGCTCCTCGTGGATCGCCCGCGGCGAGTCCGCGTAGAGACCGCCGAGCGCGACGTTGTAGAGCACCGTGTCGCGCAGCGGCAGCCGGCGGGCGGCCGGGTAGTCGGCCGTCCGCAGCTGGCGCTGGCGCCAGCCGCTGCGCTCCTCCGGAAGCAGTATGTTCTCCGACTCCAGCTGCAGGCCGTCGTGGTGGCGGCGCTCCAGCACGATCCGCTTGCCGCGGGCCTCCACCTCCAGCGGCAGCGCGTCCCAGCAGGTGGGCGCGATCAGCGCGTAGGAGGCCATGTCCGGGTGGAAGGTGGCGCCGACCGGGCGGAACGAGATGTTCCAGCCGCCCTGGGCCAGCGGCACGTTGCCCGCGAAGGACGCGGTCGGCACGGCGGGCAGCGCGGTGCGGAACCGGCCGTCGGAGATCTCCACCGGGTAGACGTGCTGCTCCTCGCCCCAGTGGTGGCGGGCCACCAGCTCCCAGCGGTGGGTGCCGGGCAGCGGGAAGGTGCCGCTGAGCAGGAAGCCGTCCGCGCCGCGCGCGGTGACCTCGTGCACTATCGGCTGCAGCAGCTGGTCCAGGAACTGCAGGTAGCCGCCCGGGGAGGGCTTGGTGTACAGGGCGCGCCGCTGCTCGGGCGCGGCGTCCGCGTTGAGCACCAGGTTGAGCTGCTCCGGGGCGTTGCGGTCGTCCCAGGCGAGCGGCGTGGTGGTGCCGTCGGCCAGCACCAGGGTGGTGTCCCAGCGGTCGCGGGCGCGCTCCTCGGCCAGCGGGTCCAGTTCGGCCCAGCTCTCGCGGACCTCGGTCAGCTCGGCGACCGGGAAGGAGGCGCGGAACTGCTGCAGGCTGCCGACCGGGGTGCCCGCGGACACCGGGAAGAACAGCTCGCGCTCGGACTCCACGTGGGTGAGCCGCAGCTTGGCCCCGGCCAGCCGGACGCCGGAGCGGGCCGCGCCGGCCACCTCGACGGTGCCGTCCTGCGCGGTGAGCCCGGTCACCCGGATCCGCACGTTCTCCACCCGCAGGTAGACGCTGCCGTCGCGGACGAACGGCACGATCCGCACGTCCGGCTCGACCCAGTGCGAGGGCAGGTAGAGCGCGGTGTCCGCCCAGCCGGCCCAGATCCGGCCCTTGTAGACGCCGCCCTTGCCCGCGCCGGCGACCAGGACGCGCCAGTTGCCGTCCTTCCACTGGCCGCGGTGCTTGAGCTTCTCCGGGTCGACGGCGACGGTGAAGCCGGCCCAGTCGCAGTTGTAGAGGTCGTGGTGGTTGGTGGCGGTGGCCTCGGGGCTGTACTGGGTCTTCATCGGCACCGCGATGACCCGGCGGCCCTTGGCCTCGCGCAGCACCAGCGTGCGGACCATGTCGTGCTTGTTGGCCGCGCCCAGCTGCTCCGGGTACGCGTGGCCGGTCAGCCGCAGCCGGCCGCCCTCCCAGCGCGACTCGTACAGCCGGCTGCGGATGACGGTGGAGTTGCGCAGGCTGAGCAGGCCCGGCGGCACGCTCTTGCGGCCGCCGCGCAGGAACGGGTAGTCGGCGTACGGGCGCAGCAGACCCTTGGCGATGACGCCGCCGTTGCTCTCGCCCTCGTACTTGATCTGCTCGACGAACTCGTCGATCCGGCCCTGCAGGGTCAGGTGGTACTTCAGGCGCAGCGGCGCGCGCAGCTTCTTGACCTGCTCCGGGCCGATCGAGCGCAGCAGCCGGCTGACGCAGCGGATGTAGGCCTCCCGGTACTCCTTGTCGCCGTCGACGACGGACCAGAAGAACATCGGGATCTCTTCGACGAGGGTGTTCTCGTCGTAGGTCTTCAGGTACTCCGCGAAGCGCGGCTCGGTCTGCTTCTTCAGCCAGCCGCGGACCAGCTCGACCGAGGTGACGCGGTCGATCAGGCCCTTGGGGTTGGTGCGCATCTGGGTGATCGACATCTCGCCGACCTCGCGCTCGCGCCAGTGGTAGATCGGCTCGGAGAGCACGTCCACGCTCTTGGCGAGGTAGTGGTGCGGCACGCTGACCGGGGCGTCCTCGTACAGGATGCCCTCGGGGTAGAGGATGCCGGCCGCGTCGAAGAACGAGCGGCGGTACACCTTGTTCCACGCCGTGCGGTCGGTGACCAGCGACGGGATCTCGGTGATGTGCGTCTTGAGCACGGTCTTGGCGAACGGGCGGCTGTGGCCGCCGGACTGGTAGTAGCCGATCGCGCGGAACCGCAGCACGTTGCCGGTGGCGAAGTCCGAGCCGGTCTCGTCCAGCGTGTTGATCATCAGCTCGTACGCGCTGGGCGGCATCGAGTCGTCGCTGTCGACGAAGCAGAGGAACTCGGCGTCCGGGTCGATGTGCCGGATGCCGGTGTTGCGGGCCGCGCCGAGGCCCTTGTTGACCTGGCGCACCAGCCGGAAGCGGGAGTCCTTGGCGGCGTACGCCTCGGCGAGGGCGGCGCTGTTGTCCTTCGAACCGTCGTCGACCATGACGCACTCGAAGTCCGTGAACGTCTGGGCGGCGATCGAGTCGAGGCACTCCACGAGGTAGCGCTCGACGTTGTAGATCGGGACGACGATGGAGAGGCGGGGAGCCATCGGCTACGCAGGCCTTTCTCGGGAAGGAGCGTGGCAGCCCGTTCGGGGTCTGACCGCACTTTGATCGGTGCGTACGTGCCCGTCGATCCTACCGTCCGGCCCGCGGACCCCCGGGGCCCCCGGTCGTCCCGCCCCACTACCCTGGGGCCCATGCCCCGCTTCAGCGTGATCGTCCCGGTATACGGCGTCGAGGAGTACCTCCCCGAGTGCCTCGCCTCGGTGCTCGGCCAGGACGGCCCGGACTTCGAGCTGATCGCGGTGGACGACCGCTCCCCGGACGGCTGCGGCGCCCTGCTCGACGGGGCCGCCGCCCGCGACGCCCGGGTGCGGGTGCTGCACCTGCCGGAGAACGTCGGCCTCGGCCGGGCCCGCAACGCCGGCCTGGAGGTCGCCACCGGCGACTACGTGCTCTTCCTGGACAGCGACGACACCCTGACGCCCGGTCTGCTCGCGGCGGTGGACGACCGGCTCGCGGCCGGCGGCGACCCGGACGTCCTGGTCTACGACTACGCCCGCACCTACGCCGACGGCCGGGTCGTGCGGGCCGCCTCCGCGAAGGTCTTCGGCGCCCCCTCCCGGGACGTCTTCGGCCTCACCGACCGCCCCGACCTGCTCGAACTGCTCCAGGTGGTCTGGAACAAGGCCTACCGCCGCGACTTCGTCACCGCCCAGGGCCTGACCTTCCCGGCCGGTTACTACGAGGACACCCCCTGGACGTACCCGGCGCTGCTCGCCGCCCGGAGCATCACCCTGCTCGACCGGGTCGGCGTCCACTACCGCCAGCGCCAGGAGGGCGGCAACATCCTGGCCACCGCCAGCCGCAAGCACTTCGACGTCTTCGGCCAGTACGACCTGGTCTTCGCGTTCCTCGACGGCCGCCCCGACCTGGAGCGCTGGCGCCCGGTGGTCTACGGCCGGATGCTGCACCACCTCAACACCGTGGTCTCCCGGCCGGGCCGGGTCCCGCCCGGCGACCGCCGGGAGTTCTTCCGCCGCGCCGCCGAGCACTGCGCCCGGCTGCGCCCGGCCGGCTACCGGCCGTCCGGCGGGGTGGCGGGGCTGCGCACCGAACTGCTCGGCCACGGCCGGTACACCGCCTACCAGGCGGTCCGGGCGCTGGCCCGGGCCCGGCGGATGGTCCGCCGCCCCTGAGGGCGAGGGCCCGTCGGGCCGGCCCGGCCGAGCCTGACGGCTGTTCGGGGGATGCCCGGGTATAACCGGACGGTGGACTTCCTGACCCGTCTTCCGGTGATCGGCCCGCTCGTCGCGCGGGTGCTGCGCAGCCGCCCGTACCGCGCCTACGAGCACTTCACCGCGCTGCGCGGCAACCGGCTGGCCGGCGCGGTCACCTTCTTCGGCTTCCTCGCGCTCTTCCCGCTGCTGACGGTCGCGCTGGCGATCGCCGTCGCGACGCTCAGCGACAGCCGGGTCGAGGACATCCAGCACCGCATCTCCGACCAGCTGCCCGGCATCTCGGACGCCCTCAACCTGCCCTCGCTGGTGGCCAACGCGGGCGCGGTCGGGCTGGTCAGCGGGGTGCTGCTGGTGCTGTCGGGGCTCGGCTGGGTGGACACCATGCGGACCTCGATCCGGGACCTGTGGCAGCTGCCCGACGAGGAGGGCAACCCGCTGCTGCGCAAGGCCTGGGACTTCGTGGTGCTCGGCGGCCTGGGCGCGGTCTCGCTGGTCTCGCTCGGCGCCTCGGCGGCCGGGACGACGCTGGCGGGCCGGATCGCCGACTGGGCGGGCCTGGGCTCCGCCGGTCACCTGCTCACCGCGGCCGGCCTGCTGATCGCGGTGGCCTCGGACATGCTGCTCTTCGCCTACCTGCTGGCACCGTTCCCGCGGATCGGCCACCAGCACCGGCGGGACGTCCTCCAGGCGGCGCTGATCGGCGCGGTCGGCTTCGAGCTGCTGAAGATCCTGCTCTCCTCGTACCTCGGCTCGGTCGCCGGGCGCAGCCTCTACGGCGCCTTCGGCGTGCCGGTGGCGCTGCTGCTCTGGATCAACTTCGTCTGCCGGCTGCTGATGTTCTGCGTGGCCTGGACCGCGACCGCGGACCCGGAGGCCGCCCGGGAGCGGGCCAGGGAGCGTGCCCGGGCCATGGTCGAGGCCGCCGACCGGGAGGCCGGCGAGGCGGACGACACGCCCGGGGCCCGGGACACGACGCGGGCCCGGCCCCAGGAGGACTGAGACCGGGCCCCGGGGTCAGCGGGCGGCGCGTCGGCGGCCGAGCAGCAGCAGGGCGCCCGCGCCGCCCGCCGCCAGGGCCAGCCCGACGGCGACCCAGCCGGCCGGCCCGGGCCCGCCGTCGTCCCCGTCCGCGGTGTCGGTGGTGGCCGGGGCGGCGTCGGTGGTGGCCGTGGGCGTGGGGTGCGGCGGCGGGGCGGGCGCCCCGGCGGTGCCGCCGGCCTGGCCGGTCGGCGCCGAGGTGACGCTCTCGCCCTCCTCGACCAGCTTGCCGACCGGGGTGACCTTGCCGGCCGCCGCGAAGCCCCAGTCCAGCAGCGCGGCCGTCTCGTCGTACACCTTCTGGTAGCTGGACGGGTGCATGACCGTCACCAGCAGGGTGCGCCCGCCGCGTTCGGCGGCGCCGACGAAGGTGGAGCCGGCGTTGGTGGTGAAACCGTTCTTCACGCCGATCAGGCCGGGGTACTTGCCGAGCAGGCGGTCGGTGTTGGCGATCCCGAAGCTGCCGCGCTGCCCGGTGTTCTTGTCCACCGCGCCGGGGAACATCGCGTCGCGGGTCGCGCAGTACGCCCGGAAGTCCGGGTTGCGCAGCCCCGCCCGGGCGAACAGCGTGAGGTCGTAGGCCGAGGAGACCTGGCCGTCGGAGTCGTAGCCGTCCGGCGAGACCACCTTGGTGTCCCGGGCCTGGAGCGCCTCGGCCCGCGCCTGCATCTCGGTGACGGTCTGCTGCACCCCGCCGTTCATGTGCGCGAGGACGTGCACCGCGTCGTTCCCCGAGCTCAGGAAGACCCCGCGCCAGAGGTCCTCGACCTTGTAGTCGAGGTCCTCCTTGATGCCGACCAGGCTGCTGCCCGCACCGATCCCCTGGATCTCCTCGGGCGCCACCCGGTGCACGGTGTTGCGGTCGAACTTGGGCAGCACGGTGTCCGCGAACAGGATCTTCAGGGTGGACGCCGGGGCGAGCCGCAGGTGCGGATTGCCGGCCGCCAGCACCTCTCCCGACGTCGCGTCGGCCACGATCCAGGACTGTCCGGTGAGGTCGCCCGGCAGCGCCGGGGCGCCCGCCAGCGGATTGACCTGGACCCCGGGCAGTCCCAGCCGCTCCCCGCCGATCACGGCCGGCGGGGGCGGCGGCTCGAACGGGGCCGCGACGGCTGCCGGGGCGGCGATCAGGAGCGGGAGCGCCGCGGCGGGCGCGGCGAGCAGACGTGCGAGCTTCGAGCAAGTGGGCACCAGCAGACGGTACCCAGTCCGGGCCCCCGCCGTCCGCCCGGTTGCCCCGCCGGACCGCAAGGAGGGCCCCACCGTACGCCGAACGGACGCCCCGCATACTGGGAGGGCACACCGTCTTCACCTCCCCGCCGCACCGAGGACCCCCCATGAAGCTCAGCCGCCGCACCTCCTGGTTCCTGACCGCCTTCGGCGTCTGGTCCATGATCATCTGGACCACCTTCGTCAAGAACCTCTGGAAGGACTCCGGCGGCCAGGCCTTCACCGGCGGCGACCACTCCCAGCCGACCGCCTTCTTCTGGGTCCACCTCCTGCTCGCCGTGACCTCCTTCGTCCTCGGCGTCGCGATCGGCGGCATCGGCGTCCGCGGCCTGCGCGCGACCCGGCGGGAGACCGCCGCCGGCTGACGCGCCCGCCCCGGCGGCCCGCGCCGGACAGCCCGAAGGCCCCCGTCCGCAGCGGACGGGGGCCTTCGTCGTACGGGGCTGCTCCGGGATCAGAAGCGGCGGGTCACCAGGGCCCGCTTCACTTCCTGGATCGCCTTGGTGACCTCGATGCCACGCGGGCAGGCCTCCGAGCAGTTGAAGGTGGTCCGGCAGCGCCAGACGCCCTCACGGTCGTTCAGGATCTCCAGACGCTGCTCCGCACCCTCGTCGCGCGAGTCGAAGATGAAGCGGTGGGCGTTGACGATCGCGGCCGGGCCGAAGTACTGGCCGTCGTTCCAGAACACCGGGCAGGACGACGTGCACGCGGCGCACAGGATGCACTTGGTGGTGTCGTCGAACCGCTCGCGGTCCTCGGCGGACTGCAGGCGCTCGCGGGTCGGGTCGTTCCCCTTGGTGATGAGGAACGGCATGACGTCCTTGTACGCCTGGAAGAACGGGTCCATGTCCACGACCAGGTCCTTGAGGACCGTCAGGCCCTTGATGGCCTCGATCGTGATCGGCTTCTCCGGGTTGACGTCCTTGATCAGGGTCTTGCACGCCAGCCGGTTGCGGCCGTTGATCCGCATCGCGTCGGAGCCGCAGATGCCGTGGGCGCAGGAACGGCGGTAGGTGAGGGTGCCGTCCTGCTCCCACTTGATCGTGTTGAGCGCGTCCAGGACGCGCTCCTTCGGGTCCATCTCCAGCTGGTAGTCGACCCACACCGGCTCCGGGTGCTCCTCCGGGTTGAACCGGCGGATCCGGAAGGTGACGGTGATCAGCTTGGTGCCACCGGCCTCGACCGCGTCCAGAGCGGCCGAGTGCTTCTCCACGGTCGGAGTGCTCATCAGTACTTACGCTCCATCGGCTGGTAGCGGGTCTGCACGACCGGCTTGTAGTCAAGGCGGATGGAGGTGCTGCCGTCCTCGGCGACCTCCTGGTACGCCATGGTGTGCTGCATGAACTTCACGTCGTCACGGGTCGGGAAGTCCTCGCGGTAGTGACCGCCGCGCGACTCCTCGCGGGCGAGCGCGGAGACCGCCAGGACCTCGGCCAGGTCGAGCAGGTTGCCGAGCTCGATGGCCTCCAGCAGGTCCGTGTTGTAACGGAAGCCCTTGTCCTGGATGGAGACGTTCTTGTAGCGCTCCTTCAGCGCGGCGACGTCCTCGACGGCCTGCTTCAGGGTGGCGCCGGTGCGGTACACCATCGCGTTGGTGTCCATGGTCTCCTGCAGCTCCTTGCGGATCTGCGCCACGGACTCGGTGCCGGTGGCCTCGCGCAGGCCGTCGACCATGTTCTGGACCAGCTGCTCGGCGTTCTCCGGCAGCGGCACGAACTCGTTCGCCTCGGCGAACTCGGCGGCGGCGATGCCGGCGCGGCGGCCGAACACGTTGATGTCCAGCAGCGAGTTGGTGCCCAGGCGGTTGGCACCGTGCACGGACACGCAGGCGACCTCGCCGGCCGCGTACAGGCCCGGGACGACGTCGGTGTTGTTGCGCAGCACCTCACCCTCGATGTTGGTCGGGATGCCGCCCATGGCGTAGTGCGCGGTGGGCTGGATCGGGATCGGGTCCGTGTAGGGCTCGATGCCGAGGTAGGTGCGGGCGAACTCGGTGATGTCCGGGAGCTTGGCGTCCAGCTGCTCCGGCGGCAGGTGGGTGAGGTCCAGGTAGACGTGGTCGCCGTCCGGACCGCAGCCGCGGCCTTCGCGGATCTCGGTGTAGATCGCGCGGGAGCAGACGTCACGGGACGCGAGGTCCTTCATGACGGGGGCGTAGCGCTCCATGAAGCGCTCGCCGTCCTTGTTGCGCAGGATGCCGCCCTCGCCGCGGGCGCCCTCGGTGAGCAGGATGCCCATCCGCCAGATGCCCGTCGGGTGGAACTGGAAGAACTCCATGTCCTCCAGCGGCAGGCCGCGGCGGTAGGCCACCGCCTGGCCGTCACCGGTGAGGGTGTGGGCGTTCGAGGAGACCTTGAACATCTTGCCGGTGCCGCCGGAGGCGAACACGACGGCCTTGGCCTGGAAGACGTGGATCTCGCCGGTGGCCAGCTCGTAGGCGACGACGCCGGCCGTGCGGCCCTCGTTGATGAGCAGGTCGAGGACGTAGAACTCGTTGAAGAACTCGACGCCGTGCTTGACGCAGTTCTGGAACAGCGTCTGCAGGATCATGTGGCCGGTGCGGTCGGCCGCGTAGCAGGAACGGCGGACCGGGGCCTCGCCGTGGTTGCGGGAGTGGCCGCCGAAGCGGCGCTGGTCGATCCGGCCCTGCTCGGTGCGGGAGAAGGGCAGGCCCATCTTCTCCAGGTCGAGGACGGCGTCGATGGCCTCCTTGCACATGATCTCGGCGGCGTCCTGGTCGACCAGGTAGTCACCACCCTTGACCGTGTCGAAGGTGTGCCACTCCCAGTTGTCCTCCTCGACGTTGGCGAGGGCGGCGCACATGCCGCCCTGGGCCGCGCCGGTGTGGGACCGGGTGGGGTAGAGCTTGGTCAGGACGGCGGTGCGGCTGCGCTGCGTCGACTCGATGGCGGCGCGCATGCCGGCGCCGCCGGCGCCGACGATGACGGTGTCGTACTGGTGAATCTGCATGGGGGTTCTAACTCGCCTCTGGCCTCTGTCGATGTCCGATTAGATGTTCGGGTCGAAGGTGAAGATCACCAGGGTTCCGAGCAGCACGGTGAAGACCGTGGCGGTACCCATGAGGCCCTTCAGCCAGAGCCGGGTGGAGTCCTTCTCGGCGTAGTCGTTGATGACCTGGCGCATGCCGTTGGCGCCGTGCAGCATGGCCAGCCAGAGCATGGTGAGGTCCCAGACCTGCCAGAACGGCGAGGCCCAGCGGCCGGCCACGAAGGCGAAGCCGATCTTGGAGACGCCGCCGTCGAGCACCAGCATGATCAGCAGGTGGCCGAGGATCAGCACCACCAGGACGATGCCGGACAGGCGCATGAACAGCCACGCCAGCATCTCGAAGTTGGTGCGGGTGCGGCGCGGGGTCTTCTTGGTCCGCTGGCGGGCCGGCTCGATCACGAAGGCGTCGGCCGGGTTCCCGGTGCCGAGGCCCTTGCCGGTGTGCGCCTGCGCGGAGGGGACCACCACAGCGTCGGAGATTTCCGTGGACATGTCTCAGATCACTTCCCGAACCAGGAGGTCAGCGTGTGCTGCAGGATCGGGTAGAAGGCGCCGGCCATCAGGACGACCCAGACTCCGACCACGGACCAGAGCATCTGCTTCTGGTACTTCGGGCCCTTCGACCAGAAGTCGACGGCGACGACGCGCAGGCCGTTGAGGGCGTGGAACAGGATGGCGGCCACCAGGCCGTACTCCATCAGGTTCACGAGCGGCGTCTTGTACGTCTGGATGACGGTGTCGTACGCCTCGGGCGACACCCGCACCAGGGCGGTGTCCAGGACATGGGCGAACAGGAAGAAGAAGATGAGGACGCCGGTGACTCGATGAGCCACCCAGCTCCACATGCCTTCCCGGCCGCGGTACAGCGTTCCAGCCGGCACGGAAAAACCCTCCGGAAGCGATTGGGGGCTCGGCCGGCTTCGGTGTCGGTCAGCCCGGCCGGGTACGGTCCACCGGCCGCGAGCATCCTATCGACGCGCTGTCGGGAACCGCCTCCGGGGGCCCGAGGTGTGATCAAACAGGCACTTCTGGCCTAGCTGACCGGGAACCGCCGTGCGATTTGCGACACGGAGTGACGAATAGGTGGCGGAAAGTCGCGCTACGGTGGGCGACCCCCGTCCGCGCCGACACCCCCGCCGAGGCCCCCGTGCCGCATCCCGCTCCGCGCCCGCCCCGCCCCCTGCTGCTGTCCGCCGTCCTGCTCCTCGCCGCCGGCTGTGCCGCCCCCGCGGGCGGCTCGGCCGACCTGGCGTCCCCCGCCGCCGCGCCCCGCGAGCTCTCCGCCGCCGAGCTGCGGGCCGCCGCGGTGACCGACGCCGAGCTCGGGACCGGCTTCACCGTGACGGTGATCACCCCCGGCCACGG
Organism: Kitasatospora sp. NPDC059462; assembly: GCF_042749955.1. Classification (NCBI taxonomy): domain Bacteria; kingdom Bacillati; phylum Actinomycetota; class Actinomycetes; order Kitasatosporales; family Streptomycetaceae; genus Kitasatospora; species Kitasatospora sp. NPDC059462. The sequence goes on from NZ_JBHYUU010000051.1 coordinate 17,201, forward strand.
CGAGACCGGCCCGGACGGCGGCCGGGAGGCCGCCGACAAGCCGGTCTGCCAGCCGCTGCTGGACGCGGTGGCCCCGGCGGCCGCCGCCGCCCGGGCGGGCGCGTCGGCCTCCGCCGCGCCGGTGCCGGCGGTGCCCTACGCGGAGACCGATCTGAGCGTGGCGCTGGCCGCCGACCCGGCGGGCAGCCTCTACGGGGGGCTGCTCGGCTACCGGGGCGACCGGGCGGCCCGGCTGCAGGAGGAGCTGGAGGGGCTCTTCGGCCCGTGCGCGGAGTTCCTCTCCACGGCCCCGCCGCCCCCGGCGGAGAAGGGCCGGGGCGTGACCCGCACCGCGCACCGGCTGAACCGCAACGACACGCCCACGCCCGAGGGAGCCGACGCGGCGACGGGTTTCACCCTGACGAATGAATCGGGCTCGGTGGTGCTCGCGCAGCGCGCCGTCCTGGCGAGGGTCGGCCCGGCCCTGGTGGTGTTCAGCACGGTGGGCGTCGGCGCCGAGCCGGCCCCCGCGCCGGACGAGCGGGTCGTCCGGCGGCAGGTGGCCAAGCTGCGTGCGGCCCAGCGGGGCTGAGCGCCCCCGGTTCAGCGGGCCGCGGCCCGCGAATGGGTGGCGACCAGGTGCTCCAGGCGGGTGAGGGCGATCCGGCGCAGCTCGTCGGCGGCGACCAGGCGCTCCTCGTCGGGATCGTTGGCGAGACGGGTGCGGATCGAACCGAGGACGGTGTCGAGCATCTCCTCGGGGTCGATGCCCTCCAGGCAGACCACGAAGACGTGGCCGTACCGGGCCTCGTACGCGGCGTGCGCCGCCCGCAGGGCGGTGTGCGCCGCCTGGCTGCCGGGTGCGCGCATGCCGAGGAGCGGCTGCGGCATCCAGCTCTCGTCCGCCAGCGCCTCGGCCAGGTCGGCCGGACGCAGGTCGTACGAGGCCTCGCTGGCGGCGGCGAGCAGGGACTCTATGTCGGGGTAGGGCCGGTGCGCGGTGAGCCGCAGGGCCCAGCGGTGGCTGCCGCAGCAGGCCAGGAGGGCTTCCTCGGCGGCTCCGGCGTCGGCCTCGTTGAACCGGTGCAGCCCGAGGAGGGTCGGCTCGTCCCGGGGATCGAGCCTCGGTGACGGGATGTCGCTGGCCAGCGGGTCCTCCTCGTGAGGGCGGGAAGGTGCCGGTGATGGGGGCGGTGGGAGTGGTGGATGACACGGCGGTGAAGCCCGGTGAAGTACGAGGCTGCGGAACGGCATCCAATGCCCGTCCGGCTGTGGCTCAAAGGTAGTTGAGCGCTCATCAGTTGGGGAGGGCGCGCGCGGATTTCATCCGAACGAGCTATCAAGTTGTGACGTTGACACCCCGGTGTCAGCGCCCTCCCCGTCGTCACCGGCTACGCCGCGCGACGCGTCACTCGCACTTCGTCCCGGCGGCCGGCAGCGTGCCCTCGGTGAGGTACGCGGCGTAGGCGGCGTCGATGCAGCCGTTGCCCGAGCCGAAGGCGCCGTGGCCCTCGCCGACCCGGGTGAGCAGGGTGGCGTTGGCGAAGCCCTTGGCCAGCGACTCGGCGGCCGCGTACGGGGTGGCCGGGTCACCGGTGGTGCCGACCACCAGGATCGGGGCGGCGCCCTCGGCCCGGACGGTGTGCGGCTTCTCGGGGGTCTTGAACGGCCAGTTGACGCAGGAGCCCTCGCTGAAGTCCTCGACGGTGACGTCCTTGGCGAGCAGCGGCGCCTCCTGCTGGAGCTTCTGCACCGCCTGCTGCGCCGCCTCGGCGGACGGCGCGGGGGAGGCGCCGTCGGCGCAGCGGATCGCGACCAGGGCCTCCGACTCGGGGGAGTAGTGGCCCTTCTCGTCCCGGCCGTTGTACATGTCGGCGAAGCCGAGCAGGCCGTCGCCCTGGCCGGCCTTCATCGCCAGCGCCAGCGACATCCGCAGGTACTGCCACATGGTCTTCTCGTCGCCGTAGAGCAGGGCGGTGACGCCGGTCCAGCCCGTTCCGCTGCCGACCTTGCGGCCGTCCTTGGTGGGCAGGGGCTTGTCGCGCAGCCCGTCGAGGAAGTCGGCGGCCTTCTTGGCGGCCTTGTCCTTGCTCTTGCCGAGCGGGCACTCGTCGGCGTGGTTCTCGACGCAGTCCACGGCGAAGCGCTCGAAGGACTTCTCGAAGCCGATGATCTGGTTGACGCTCTTGTCCAGCCCCTGCTCGGCGGGGTCGACGGCGCCGTCGAGGATCAGCCGGCCGACGTTCTTCGGGAACTCCTCGGCGTAGAGCGCGCCGAGGTAGGTGCCGTAGGAGATGCCGAGGTAGTTGAGCTTCTGGTCGCCGACGGCGGCGCGCAGCACGTCCAGGTCGCGGGCGGTGCTGCGGGTGCCGACGAAGGGCAGCAGCTTGCCGGACCTGGCCTGGCAGGCGGCGATGAAGTCGGCGGCGTTCTTCTCCGCCCGGGCCTTGGCCGCGGCCGGGTCGAGCGGGCTGTCCTCGGCGTTGAGCGCGTCGCGCTGCTTGTCGTCCAGGCAGGTGACCGGGGAGCTCTCCCCGGTGCCGCGCGGGTCGAAGCCGATCACGTCGAAGCGGTTGTGCAGGGTGCCCTCGAACTGCGTCTCGCCGTACTTGACGGTCTCCACGCCGGAGGCGCCGGGACCGCCGGGGTTGATCACCAGCGAGCCGAGCTTCTGGTCCTGCTTGGCGGCCGGGTTCTTGATCAGCGCGAGGTCGATCGCCTCGCCCGCCGGGTCGGCGTAGTCGAGCGGGACGTGCAGCTTGCCGCACTTCATCAGGGAGAGGTCGATCTTCTGCTCGGCGGCCTTGGCGTCCGGCGGGCAGGCGGCCCAGGCGATCTGCTGGCCGTAGAAGGGCTTGAGCGCCGGGTCGTCGGCGCCGGTGGGCTTCACCGTCGGGGTGGGCGTGGGCGTCGCGGTCGGGGTCTCGGCGGCGGCGCTCGACGGTGCGGGGGCGGCCTGCTCCTGAGCCGGCTTCTCGTCTCCTCCGCAGGCGGTCGCGAGGAGCAGGCTGCCGGCCGCGAAGGCGGCCAGCAGAAGGCGCGGGCGGGTGGCCCGGTGAGTGTTCATCGCACGTATGTACCACTCACGGGTGACAGTTCGGATGCTGACCCCCCTGTCGCCCCACCGCCCGCGCCCTCCCGGACCGCGGTCCGGGCCTGGCGGCGCGTCAGAGCTCGCGGTGCACCTTGTGGTTGGCCGCCTGGGCGCGCGGGCGGACCACCAGCAGGTCGACGTTGACGTGCGACGGCCGGGTGACCGCCCAGGCGACGGTGTCGGCGATGTCCTCGGAGGTGAGCGGCTCGGCGACGCCCGCGTACACCGCGGCGGCCTTCTCCTCGTCGCCGCGGAACCGGGTCACCGCGAAGCCCTCGGACTTCACCATGCCCGGGGCGATCTCGATCACCCGGATCGGCTCCCCGCACAGCTCCAGGCGCAGCGTTGCGGCGATGGTGTGCGCCGCGTGCTTGGCCGCCACGTAACCGCCGCCGCCCTCGTACGCGGCCAGCGCGGCGGTCGAGGAGAGCACCAGGACGGTGCCGTCGCCGCTCGCCCGCAGGGCCGGCAGCAGCGCCTGGGTCATGTGCAGCACGCCGAGCACGTTGACCTGGTACATGGCCAGCCAGTCCGCCGGGTCCCCGGTCTCCACGCTCTCCGCGCCGATCGCCCCGCCGGCGTTGTTCACCAGCACGTCCACCCGGCCGATCGCCGCGGCGAAGGCGTCCACGGCGGCCCGGTCGGTGACGTCCAGGGTGTACGCCCGGCCGCCGGTCTCCTTCGCCAGCGCCTCGATCCGCTCGGTGCGGCGGGCGGTCAGCACCACCTCGAAGCCCTCGGCGGCCAGGCGGCGGGCCGTCGCCGCGCCGATCCCGCTGCTCGCACCGGTGACGACGGCCACCTTCTGCTCGGTCATTGCCACTCCTGAGATATCCCGGTCGGTTCGACCGATCATCTCAAGGCCTTCGGCGCTACATTGCGAGAGGAGTGGACCCGCCCGCCGACCCCGCGGAGGACCCCATGACCGCCGACCCGCCCGCCGGGCCGCCCCCCGGCCCGCGCCGCACCGAGTCCGGCTTCCCGTTCGCGCCGGTGTACGGCCCCGAGGCCCTGGCCGGCCGGACCCCGCAGGAGCGGCTGGGCCGCCCGGGGGAGTACCCGTTCACCCGGGGGATCCACCCGACCATGTACACCGGCCGGCCGTGGACGATGCGCCAGTACGCGGGCTTCGGCACCGCCGCCGAGTCCAACGCCCGCTACCGGCAGCTGATCGCCGGCGGCTCCACCGGCCTCTCGGTCGCCTTCGACCTGCCCACCCAGATGGGCTACGACTCGGACGCCCCGCTCGCCGCCGGCGAGGTCGGCCGGGTCGGCGTGGCGGTCGACAGCGTGGAGGACATGGCCGAGCTGTTCGCGGGCATCCCGCTCGGCGAGGTCTCCACCTCGATGACCATCAACGCCCCGGCCGCCGTGCTGCTGCTCCTCTACCAGCTGGTCGGCGAGGCCCAGGGGGTCGCGCCGGCCGGGCTCACCGGCACGGTGCAGAACGACGTGCTGAAGGAGTACATCGCCCGCGGGACGTACATCTTCCCGCCGCAGCCCTCGCTGCGGCTGGTCGCCGACCTCTTCCGGTACTGCCGGGCCGAGATCCCGCGCTGGAACACCATCTCGATCTCCGGCTACCACATGGCCGAGGCCGGGGCCACGCCTGCGCAGGAGATCGCCTTCACCCTGGCCGACGGCATCGCGTACGTGCGCGCCGCGCTGGCCGCCGGTCTGGCGGTGGACGACTTCGCGCCCCGCCTCTCCTTCTTCTTCGTGGCCCGCGCCACCCTGCTGGAGGAGGTCGCCAAGTTCCGCGCCGCCCGCCGGATCTGGGCCCGGGTGATGCGCGAGGAGTTCGGCGCCCGGGACCCGCGCTCGCAGCGGCTGCGCTTCCACACCCAGACCGCGGGCGTCCAACTGACCGCCCAGCAGCCCGAGGTGAACCTGGTCCGGGTCACGGTGCAGGCGCTCGCGGCGGTGCTCGGCGGCACCCAGTCGCTGCACACCAACTCCTTCGACGAGGCGCTGGCGCTGCCCACCGAGAAGGCCGCCCGGCTCGCCCTGCGCACCCAGCAGGTGCTCGCCCACGAGACCGACGTGACCGCCACCGTCGACCCGTTCGCCGGCTCCTACGCGGTGGAGGCGCTGACCGACGAGGTGGAGGCCGCGGCGCTCGGGCTGATGGCACGGGTCGAGGACCTGGGCGGGGCGGTGGCGGCGATCGAGGCCGGCTACCAGAAGGCGGAGATCGAGCGCAGCGCCTACCGGATCCAGCGGGAGACCGAGGCGGGCACCCGCACCGTGGTCGGGGTCAACCGGTTCCGGCTCGGGCCGGGGGAGTTGGCGGCCGAGGAGCCGTACCGGCCGCTGCGGGTGGACCCGGCGATCGAGGCCCGGCAGGCCGGGCGGCTGGCCCGGCTGAGGGCGGCCCGGGACGGCGCCGCGGTGGGCCGGGCGCTGGACGCGCTGCGCCGGGCCGCCGGGGGGCGGGAGAACGTGCTGTACCCGATGCGCGAGGCGCTGGCCGCGCGGGCCACCGTCGGCGAGGTCTGCGACGCGCTGCGCGAGGTGTGGGGCCGGCACGTCCCGGTCGAACGCTTTTGAGCCAATGTGCGGCGCGCGCGGGGCCCGTGCGGAGCCGTCCGGGAGGCCGTCAACCGGCCGGTGGAGCCTGCCGTGACCTTGATCGTCGATGGTCGTTGCACAGAGCAGGCACCATGGGGAAGGCGGCTGAAACAAGATGTCATACCCACCAACGCGGCCGGTATGCGCCCATCCGGGGACTTCTTTGCGGGAAGTCGGGCCAAATCCCCCCAACAGGCCTACCCTTGTTGAGATGAACCGTCGTGAGTCCGCCCAGTCGGCCGTCACCCTCACCGCTGCCCGCCCCGCCGCCGGTCTCCGCGACCGGGTACGGGAGCTGGAGCCCGAGCTGATCGCCTTCCGGCGGGACCTGCACCGGCACCCGGAGCTGGGCCGCCAGGAGTTCCGAACCACCGGCCTGCTGCGCGACCGCCTGGTCGCCGCAGGCCTCGCCCCCCGGATCCTGCCGGGCGGCACCGGAATGCTCGTCGACATCGTTCCCGAGTCCGCCCCGCGCGGCGCGGAGTTCCTCGCCTTCCGCGCCGACATCGACGCCCTGCCGATCGACGACGCCAAGACCGACGTCCCCTACCGTTCGAGCGTCCCCGGCCGGGCCCACGCCTGCGGCCACGACGTGCACACCTCGGTGGCGCTCGGCACCGCGCTGGTGCTCGCCGGGGCGGCCCGCTCCGGCGAGCTGCGGCGCCCGGTTCGGATGGTCTTCCAGCCCGCCGAGGAGGTCATGCCCGGCGGCGCGCTGGACGTGATCGCGGCCGGCGGGATGGAGGGCGTCGGCCGGATCTTCGCCGTGCACTGCGACCCCAAGGTGGAGGTGGGCCGGATCGGCCTGCGGGTCGGGGCGATCACCTCCGCCTGCGACCGCCTGGTGCTCCACCTGGACGGCCCCGGCGGCCACACCGCGCGCCCGCACCTGACCACCGACCTGGTCACCGCGGTCGCCCGCACCGCCGCCGAGCTGCCGGCCGCGCTGGCCCGCCGGATGGACCCGCGCTGGGGCGTCTCGCTGGTCTGGGGCCGGATCGCCGCGGGCTCCGCGCCCAACGTCATCCCGCAGCACGGGGAACTGGAGGGCACCGTCCGCTGCCTGGAGCTGGCCGGCTGGCGGGAGGCACCGGACCTGCTGCATGAGCTGATCGCCCGGCTCGCCGAGACCTACCGCGCGAAGTGGACGCTCGACTACCACCGGGGCGTGCCGCCGGTGGTCAACGAGGCGGTCTCGGTGGGGCTGCTGGAGGCCGGCATGACCGCGCGCTTCGGCCAGGACGGCGCCGAGGTGGTCGAGGACACCGAGCAGTCGCTCGGCGGGGAGGACTTCTCCTGGTACCTGGAGCACGCCCCCGGCGCGCTCGCCCGGCTCGGGGTGCGGACCCCCGGCGACACCACCGTCCGCGACCTGCACCAGGGCCGCTTCGACGTGGACGAGCGCGCGATCGCGATCGGCGTCGAGCTCTTCACTGCGCTGGCCCTGGAGCCCGGCACGCTCTGACACCGGCACCGCCGCCGACCGGAAGCCGGACACCTGCCGAAGGTGTCCGGTTTCGTCGTCGATGTCCCGATAATTCAGATTCCGTACACGGGGGCGGACCGGCCCAAAGCACCCTTCGCGCAAGGGAAAGGGGCGTCGGGGCGGCCGTCAGACCACGGTTTGATAACAACCCGAATGCTCCGGCGGCCCGTAACACAACCGTGTTCTACGCGCGTTACGGTGGCGTCCGACCACGCTAAATCGGTTGCGTGTGAGAAGGAGAAACTCCCTTGCGCCGTTCCACTAAGCTCGCCGCGGTTGTGCTCTCGGGTTCCCTGGGCATCGCCTCGCTCGCCGCTTGCGGCGCAAAGAGCAACGACACCACCGCCTCCTCCGGCTCGTCCGAGGGCGGCCTGAAGGTCGGCATGGCCTACGACATCGGCGGCCGTGGCGACCAGTCCTTCAACGACTCCGCCGCCCGCGGCCTCGACGAGGCCAAGAGCAAGCTGGGTGTCGCGGTCACCGAGGCCGACGCCAAGACCGGCGAGGCGGAGGCCGACAAGGAGACCCGCCTCAAGAACCTGGTCTCCGCGGGTTACAACCCGATCATCGCGGTCGGCTTCGTCTACCAGCCGGCGGTCAACAAGATCGCCAAGGAGAACCCGAACGTCAAGTTCGCGATCATCGACTCCACCGACGCCGAGCAGCCCTCGAACGTCACCTCGCTGCTCTTCGCCGAGCAGGAGGGCTCCTACCTGGCCGGTGTCGCCGCCGCCAACAAGTCGAAGTCCAAGCACGTCGGCTTCATCGGTGGTGTGCAGTCCGAGCTGATCAAGAAGTTCGAGGCCGGCTACCGGGCGGGCGTCAAGTCCGTCGACCCGCAGATGCCGGTCGAGGTCACCTACCTGACCACCCCGCCGGACTTCACCGGCTTCGCCGCCCCCGACAAGGGCAAGGAAGCCGCGCAGGGCCAGCTCGACAAGGGCGCGGACGTCATCTACACGGCCGCCGGCTCCTCCGGCAACGGCGCCATCGAGGCCGTCGCCAACAAGCAGGGCGCGCTGGCCATCGGCGTCGACTCCGACCAGGCCTCCCAGCCGGCCCTGGCGAAGTACAAGAACAGCATCATGACCTCGATGGTCAAGAACGTCGACAAGGCGGTCTTCTCCTACATCGAGTCGGTCAAGAACGGCCAGCCCTTCACCGGTGTGAAGAACTTCGACCTCAAGGTCGACGGTGTCTCGCTCGCCACCACCGGCGGCAAGATCGACGACATCAAGGGCAAGCTCGACGAGGCCGCCAACGCCATCAAGAGCGGCCAGACCACCATCCCGACCGACCCGTCGAAGCTGTAAGGCTCCCGGGCTCGACCGGACGTCACTGCCGCTGCCGCCTGCCCGGCAACGCCATGATGGACGCAACTCAGGGAGGGGCCCGGAAGGGTGCGCTCAGTGCGTACCCCCCGGGCCCCGTCCCGTCTCTCCCCCCTTCCCGCTTTGGCCCTCCAGCGCAACGACGCGCCTCCAGACCACCAGGAGACCGCCATCACCGCATCCGACCCCGCCCCGATGACGGGCGGTAACCCCAGCGCGGGGACGGCGACACCGGCCGTCGAACTGCGCGGCATCACCAAGCGCTTCCCCGGCGTCGTGGCCAACCACGACATCAACCTCACCGTCCGCACCGGCACCGTGCACGCCCTCATGGGCGAGAACGGCGCCGGGAAGTCGACGCTGATGAAGATCCTCTACGGCATGCAGAAGCCGGACGAGGGCACCATCGCGATCAACGGCGACCTGTGCGAGTTCAACACTCCGGGCGACGCCATCGCGCGCGGCATCGGCATGGTGCACCAGCACTTCATGCTCGCCGACAACCTCACCGTCCTGGAGAACGTCGTCCTCGGCGGCGAGCACCTGTACGGCATCGGGGCCAGGGCCAAGGAGAAGATCGCGCAGCTCTCCGAGCAGTACGGCCTGGGCGTGCGCCCGGACGCACTGGTCGAGGACCTCGGGGTGGCCGACCGCCAGCGCGTCGAGATCCTCAAGGTGCTCTACCGCGGCGCCAAGATCCTCATCCTCGACGAGCCCACGGCCGTGCTCGTCCCGCAGGAGGTCGACGCCCTGTTCGACAACCTGCGGGAGCTGAAGTCCGAGGGCGTCACCGTCATCTTCATCTCGCACAAGCTGCACGAGGTGCTCTCGGTGGCCGACGCGATCAGCGTCATCCGGCGCGGCACCACCGTCGGCGACGCCGACCCGAAGCAGGTCACCGCCCCCCAGCTCGCCGAGCTGATGGTCGGCAGCGAACTGCCCTCCCCGCAGAGCCGCGAGTCGACCGTCACCACCACCGAGATGCTGCGCGTGGACGGCCTGCGGATCGCCAAGACCGACGCCGAGGGCATCGAGCGCGTCGTCCTGGACGACATCTCGCTGCGCATCCACAAGGGCGAGATCCTCGGCATCGCCGGTGTCGAGGGCAACGGCCAGGCCGAACTGGTCGAGGCCGTCATGGGCATGCTCCCGCTGGACGCCGGCAGCGTCACGCTGGACGGCAAGGACCTCTCCGGCACCCTCACCCGGGCCCGCCGCGAGGCCGGCATCGGCTACATCCCCGAGGACCGCCACCGGCACGGCCTGCTGCTGGAGGCCCCGCTCTGGGAGAACCGGATCCTCGGCCACGTCACCGAGCGCCCGAACTCCAACGGCGTGCTGCTCGACCCGGCCGCCGCCCGCAGGGACACCCAGCGGATCGTCGAGGAGTACGACGTCCGCACCCCCGGCATCGAGGTCACCGCGGCCTCCCTCTCCGGCGGCAACCAGCAGAAGCTGATCATCGGCCGCGAGATGAGCCACGACCCCAAGCTGCTGATCGCCGCCCACCCCACCCGCGGTGTGGACGTCGGCGCCCAGGCGCAGATCTGGGAGCACATCAAGAACGCCCAGCGGGCCGGCCTCGCCGTGCTGCTGATCTCCGCCGACCTGGACGAGCTGATCGGCCTCTCCGACACCATCCGGGTGATCTACCGCGGCCGGCTGGTCGCCGACGCCGATCCGGAGACCGTGACCGCCGAGGACCTCGGCACCGCGATGACCGGTGCCGCCAGCGGCCACATCGAGTCCGAGCCGGAGGCGGTCGCCCAGGCGCAGGCCCTCGCGGCCGAGGGCACCGCGGCCGCGCCGTCCGACACCCCCACCGACACCGCCGACGACCAGCAGGCGGGGGAGTAGCCACATGACCAGTCCCAAGCCCGCTCCCGCCGCGCCCGCGGCCGCCGCCAAGGGCGGCCTGGCGCAGCGGTTCAGCGGCGAGAAGATCGTGCTCGCCCTCGCGGCGCCGGTGCTCGCCGTCGTGCTGTCCGTCGTCATCTGCTCGCTGCTGCTGGCGACCTCCGGCAAGAACCCGTTCGACGCCTGGAACGTGATGATCACGTACGGCACCAAGTCGGACGGCCAGGTGGCCATCATCAACCGGTCCACCACGTACTACCTCGCCGCCGCGGCCGCCGCCTTCGGCTTCCGCATGAACCTCTTCAACATCGGTGTCGAGGGCCAGTACAAGCTCGCCGCGCTGTTCGCCGCGTTCGTCGGCAGCCAGGTCGACCTCCCGGCGGTCATCCAGATCCCGCTGCTGCTGCTGACCGCGATGCTGGTCGGTGGCATGTGGGCGGCCGTGGCCGGCCTGCTGAAGGTCTACCGCGGCGTCAGCGAGGTCATCTCGACCATCATGCTGAACTCGATCGCCACCGCGGTGGTCGGTCTGCTGCTCGTCCCCGGCATCTTCGCGCCGGAGAAGGGCACCACCAGCAACTCGATCCAGACCGACCCGATCTCGGAGTCCAGCCGGTTCTTCTCGATCGACACCGACGGCGGCCCGCTCTGGGGCTTCGTCGTCATCGCGGTCCTGGTCGGCGTGGCCTTCCAGTTCACCCTGAACCGCACCCGCTTCGGCTTCGACCTGCGCGCCACCGGCCGCTCGGAGAGCGCGGCCACCGCGTCCGGCGTCAACGTCAAGCGCATGGTGGTCACCTCGATGGTGGTCTCCGGCGCGCTGGCCGGCCTCATCGGCCTGCCGGAGCTGATGCAGAACTCCTACAACTTCGGCCAGAGCTTCCAGGCCGGCCTCGGCTTCCTGGGCATCTCGGTCGCCCTGCTCGGTCGCAACAGCCCGATCGGCATGGTCTTCGCCGCCCTGCTCTTCGCCTTCCTCGACGCCACCGGCTCGCAGCTCCCGCTGCCGCAGAACGGTGAGTTCCCGTTCGAGATCGTCGACGTCATGAAGGGCACCATCGTCATCTGCGTCGTCGTCGCCTACGAGCTGGTCCGCCGCTACGGCCTGAAGCGCCAGCAGCAGAAGGTCGGCGCCGAGCTCGCCGCCCAGGCTGCCGCCGCGGCCGCCCAGAAGAAGGAGGTGTCGGCGTGAGTACGGCCACCGCTGTTCGCGCGAAGACGCCCGGCGGCGCGCCCGCCAAGAAGCGCAAGATGTCCTGGCCGGTGGTGCTGCTGCTGGTCGCGGGCGCCCTCGTCCTGTTCTCCGCCGTCGGCATGATCACCGACAACCACGCGCTGACCTCCTCCGGCCAGATCACCGCGGCGCTGGGCGCGGCGGTCCCGATCGGCATGGCCGGTCTCGGCGGTCTCTGGTCCGAGCGGGCCGGCGTCGTCAACATCGGTCTCGAAGGCATGATGGTCGCCGGCACCTTCGCCGGGGCCTGGGGCGGCTACCTGGTCAACCCCTGGTTCGGCCTGGTGGCCGGCATGCTCGGCGGTGCGCTCGGCGGTCTGCTGCATGCGGTCATCACGGTGACCTTCGGCGTCGACCACATCGTCTCCGGCGTCGGCATCAACCTGCTGATCCCCGGCATCTGCGCGTACGTCAACCGGATCTACTACAAGGACTACATCGCGTTCGGCGCCGGTGCGAACCAGTCCCCGCCGGCCGATCCGCTGCCGTACCTGACCGTGCCCGGCCTGTCCTCCTGGCTGAAGGACATCGAGTCCCACCACTGGTTCCTGGTCTCCGACGTCGCCGGCGTGCTCGGCGGTCTGGTCACCAACCTGTCGGTCGTCGTCATCCTGGCCGGCGTGCTGATCGTCGCCAGCTACTTCGCGCTCTGGCGGACCGTCTTCGGCCTGCGGCTGCGCTCCTGCGGCGAGAACCCGACGGCCGCCGAGTCGCTGGGCGTCAACGTCTACAAGTACAAGTACCTGGCGGTCATCGCCTCGGGCGCCTTCGCGGGCCTCGGCGGCGCGTACCTCTCGCTGGTCGCCGCGCACTTCTACAAGGACGGCCAGACCCTGGGCCGGGGCTTCATCGGCCTCGCCGCGATGATCTTCGGCAACTGGATGCCGGGCGGCCTCGCCGTCGGCGCGGGCCTGTTCGGCTTCACCGACAGCCTCCAGCTGCGCGACCCGGAGTCGGTCCACGTGCTGATCCTGGTGGTCGCCATCGCGATGGTGCTGCTGGCGGCGTGGCACGCGTACCGCCGCAAGCCGACGCCGGCGCTGATCTCCCTGGTGGTCTCCGGCGGCCTGTTCGTCTGGTACTTCACCACCGACGAGGTGCAGCGTCCGCTGATCGTCGCCACGCCGTACGTGATCACCCTGGTGGTGCTCTCGCTGGCCTCGCAGCGGCTGCGGCCGCCGAAGGCCGACGGCCAGATCTACCGCAAGGGGCAGGGCAAGTGACGGCCCCCGCCGAGGTGGTGGACTGGGCCGCGCTGCGGACGGCGGCGCGCGAGGCGATGAGCCACGCGTACGCGCCGTACAGCAGGTTCCCGGTCGGTGCCGCCGCGCTGGTGGACGACGGCCGGGTGGTCACCGGGTGCAACGTGGAGAACGCCTCGTACGGGCTCGGGCTGTGCGCCGAGTGCGGCCTGGTCTCCGCGCTGCACGCGAGCGGCGGCGGCCGGCTGACCGCGTTCACCTGCGTGGACGGTGCCGGGGCGCTGCTGATGCCGTGCGGCCGCTGCCGCCAGCTGCTGTACGAGCACGGCGGGCCCGATCTGCTGATCGAGCTGCCGTCCGGCGTGCGTCCGATGAGTGACGTGCTGCCCGACGCGTTCGGGCCCGAGCGGCTCTAGCACTCGCGTTTGTTACGCGCGTAGAGTGTCGCGAGCGGGGCTTTCCGCCCCTGCCTCGCGACACTCTTCGCTTTTTCCGAAACCCATCCGGGAGCAATGGAGCAACCATGGACGCCATCTCCGTCATCAGGACCAAGCGCGACCGCGGAGAGCTGAGCGACGCTCAGATCGACTGGGTCATCGACGCCTACACCCGCGGCGAGGTCGCCGACGAGCAGATGTCCGCCCTGGCCATGGCGATCCTGCTGAACGGCATGAACCCGCACGAGATCAGCCGCTGGACGGACGCCATGATCCGTTCCGGCGTCCGGATGGACTTCTCCTCGCTGGCGCAGCCCACCAGCGACAAGCACTCCACCGGCGGCGTCGGCGACAAGATCACCCTGCCGCTCGCCCCGCTGGTCGCCGCCTGCGGCGCGGCCGTCCCGCAGCTGTCCGGCCGCGGCCTCGGCCACACCGGCGGCACCCTCGACAAGCTGGAGTCCATCCCCGGCTGGCGCGCCCTGCTCTCCAACGAGGAGATGCTGCAGGTGCTCCGGGACACCGGTGCGGTCATCTGCGCGGCCGGCGACGGCCTCGCCCCGGCCGACAAGAAGCTCTACGCGCTGCGCGACGTCACCGGCACCGTCGAGGCGATCCCGCTGATCGCCTCCTCGATCATGTCCAAGAAGATCGCCGAGGGCACCGGCGCGCTCGTCCTCGACGTGAAGGTCGGCTCCGGCGCCTTCATGAAGAACATCGAGGACGCCCGCGAACTGGCCCGCACCATGGTCGGCCTCGGCACCTCGGCGGGCGTCAACACCGTCGCCCTGCTCACCGGCATGTCCACCCCGCTCGGCCTCACCGCCGGCAACGCGCTGGAGGTCCGCGAGTCGGTCGAGGTGCTGGCCGGCGGCGGCCCGGCCGACGTCGTCGAGCTCACCCTCGCGCTGGCCCGCGAGATGCTGGCCGCCGCGGGCGTGCACGGCAAGGACCCGGCCGACGCGCTGCGCGACGGCTCCGCGATGGACCACTGGCGCCGCATGATCGCCGCCCAGGGCGGCGACGTCGACGCCCCGCTGCCGGTCGCCCGCGAGCAGCACGTCGTTGCGGCCCCCGCCTCCGGTGTCCTCACCACCCTCGACGCCTACGCGGTGGGCGTCTGCGCCTGGCGCCTCGGCGCCGGCCGCGCCCGCAAGGAGGACCCGGTGCAGGCCGGCGCGGGCGTCGAGATGCACGCCAAGCCGGGCGACACCGTGATCGCCGGCCAGCCCCTGCTGACCCTGCACACCGACACCCCCGAGCGCTTCGACTACGCGATCGAGGCCCTCGCCGGCGGCATCGAGGTCGCCCCGGCCGGCACGGTGTTCACCCCGGCCCCGATCGTCCTGGACCGCATCGCCTGACGGTCTTCGGGGGCCTGCTCACGTACGCCGGATCAGGCGTACGTGAGCAGCCCGCCGGTGTCGATCGTCCAGGGGCCGACGGCGACGGTGTGGGCGTTGAGCTGCCGAGCGATGCGGATCACGGCGAGTTCGTGCCTCCTGACCGGCGGCATCAGCATGACGATCTCGCCATCGGCGATCTCGATCTTCCCTGTCCCGGGGATCTGCGGCAGCTGATCGGCGATCTCGCGCAACCGGCCGTACGCAGCAGGATCGGTGCTCATATTCCGGAGTCCAGCGACGGCAGTCGCCGGCCGGGCGTTCCTCGGCCGGCTGCGGTGAGGGTGAGCCTCAGGAACTCCTCGGGGGCCTCGCGGACGAGGTCGTGGCCGGTGGGGAGGGCGTGGACGGTCCAGGCGGGGTCGGTGCGCAGGCGGGCGTACGTCTCCAGGAACGGGGAGTCCGCGAAGTTCTGCGCGTGCAGGTAGACGCGGGGGACGTCCAGGGCGTCGGCGGCGCCGGTGAGGGTGACCGGCTGGAGCAGGCTGGCCAGCGGGTGGACGGTGGCGCGCGGGTCGAGGGCGGGGTTCCGGCCGACCAGGGTGTGGCCGCCGCCCGCTGCGGCGCCGGCCAGGTAGCGCTGCTTCCACACGTCGTTGGCGATCGCGTACGCGGACTCGCCGTCGCGCGGCACGAAGGCGTCCGCGTGGACCAGCCCGGCGATCCGCTCCGGCGCGCGGTCGGCCACCGCGGAGGCGACCATCCCGCCGTAGCTGTGTGCGACCAGCACGGCGTCGGTGACCCGCTCCGACTCCAGCAGCGCCAGCACGTCCTGGACGTGGACGTCCAGGTTGACCCCGCCCACCGCCCCGACGTGCCCCCGCTCGCTCACCCCGGTCAGGGTCAGCGGGTGCGCCTCGTGCCCGGCGGCCCGCAGCCCCTCGGTGAGCGGCCGGTACCACCAGCCGCCGTGCAGCGCGCCGGGGATGAGGATGAAGGTGGCCATGGTGCGTTCCTCCGTTCGCCGTACTGGTGGGACGGGGGGAAGCTACGGCGGATACCTGACAGCGAACGTCAGGTATCCGCCGGAGCCCCGGACCACCGGACCCCCGGGTCGGCGGACCCCCGGGTCAGCGGGTCGTGGGGAGAGCGGCCCGGCGGGTGGCGGTGTGGGCCCGGCGGGTGGCGTAGAGGGTGACGGCGGCGGCGAGGGTCATGGCGGTGAGGCCGATGGTGGCCGCGCCGGGCCAGCCGGTGGCGTGGTAGGCGTCGGCGCCGATGGTGCCGCCGAGGCTGTTGCCCAGGTAGTAGGCGATCAGGTAGAGCGCGGAGGCCTGGGCGCGGCCCTCGGTGGCGGTGCGGCCGACGGCCGAGGAGGCGGTGGCGTGGCCGGCGAAGAAGCCGGCGGTGATCAGCACCAGCCCGAGCAGGGCGAGGACCAGGGAGTCGGCGAGGGAGAGCAGCAGCCCGAGGGCGGTGGTGCCGATCGCGACGTACAGGGCGCCCCGGCGGCCGAGCCGGCCGGCCAGCCGGCCCGCGGCGGCGGAGGTGCCGGTGCCGACCAGGTAGACCACGAAGATCGAGGCGGCGACCGACTCCGGCAGGTGGAAGGGTGCGGCGATCAGCCGGTAGCCGACGGTGTTGTAGACCGCGCCGAACACGGCCATGAACAGCAGCCCCAGCGCGTACAGCCGCAGCAGCAGCGGGTTGCGCAGGTGCCGGCCGACGGTGCGGGCGAGGGCGCGGGCGTCCACCGGGGCAGGGGTGAAGTGCCGGGCGCCGGGGATCAGCAGCCGGAACGCGAGGGTGGCGAGCAGGGCGAGGGCGGCGGAGGCGGCGAGCCCCCAGCGCCAGCCGAGGCCGGCCGCGACCCAGCCGGAGAGCAGCCGTCCGCCCATGCCGCCGATGCTGTTGCCCGCCACGTACAGGCCCATCGCGGAGGCGAGCGCGGAGGGGTGGACCTCCTCGGCGAGGTAGGCCATCGCGGTGGCGGGGAGCCCGGCGAGCACGGCGCCCTGGAGGACCCTGAGCACGACCAGGGTGGTGAGGTCCGGTGCGAACGGCAGGGCGAGCGCGAGGGCGGAGGCGCCGAGCGTGGAGGCCGTCATCACGGCGGTGCGGCCGTACCGGTCGGAGAGCGCGCTGGCGGGGAGCAGGGCGAGGGCGAGGCCGAGGGTGGCGGCGGAGGCCGTCCAGCTGGCCTGGCCGGGGGTGAGGCCGAGGTCGTCGGAGAGGACCGGCAGCAGGCCCTGGGTGGAGTAGAGGAGGACGAAGGTCGCGATGCCGGCCGCGAACAGGGCGAGGTTGGCGCGGCGGAAGGAGCGCTGCCCGGGGCGGTGGCGGTCGTCGCGGTGCGGCATCGGCGGGGTGAGGGCGTCCGGCGTGGGCGCGGACGCCCTGGTACTGGAGGGCTGCATGACGTCGACGTTAGGACGGCCGGGCTGATGCGTCCAATGCATCAACCGTCCATAATCCATGCACGGGCGTATGAGCCGAGCGTGTGGCGATGACAGGAGGCCAGGATGGACACGGGTGCGGAGCCGGTCCGGCTCGCGGAGCTGGGGCCGGAGCTTCCCGCCGTGCAACTCGCGCCGCTGCTGGCGCAGTTCGCCGCGGTGGCCCGGCTGGAGCACGTGACGCAGGCGGCGGCGCTGCTAAGGATGCCGCAGCCGACGCTGTCCCGGGCGGTGGCCCGGCTGGAGGCGGAGCTGGGTGTCGACCTGCTGGCCCGTCAGGGCCGGACGGTCCGGCTGACCCGGGCCGGCCGGCTGCTGCTGGCCTCGGTGGAACGGGCGCTGGCCGAGGTCGAACGCGGCGCCGAGGCGGCGCGCGCGGAGGCCGATCCGGAGACGGGCCGGGTGGCGTTCGGCTTCCTGTACACCATGGGGACGGACGCGGTGCCGGCCCTGCTGCGGGACTTCCGGGCGGCGTACCCGCTGGTGCGGTTCCAGCTGGTGCAGGACTACGTGGGCGCGATGCTGGACCGGCTGCGCGCGGGGGAGCTGGACCTGTGCCTGGTCGCGCCGGTCCCGGACGACGACCCGGCGCTGGCCGCCCGGCGGCTGGACGAGCAGCGGCTGCACCTGGTGGTCCCGGCGGACCACCGGCTGGCCGGGCGGCGCCGGATCCGGCTGGCGGAGGTGGCGGAGGAGCCGTTCGTCGGGCTGGAGCCCGGCTACGGGATGCGGGCGATCACGGACGGCTTCTGTGCGGAGGCCGGGTTCGTGCCGCGGATCGCGTTCGAGGGGGAGGAGACGGAGACGCTGCGCGGGCTGGTGGCGGCGGGGCTGGGGGTGGCGCTGCTGCCTCCGGCGCTGGTGCCGCGGCCGGGGGTGGTCGAGCTGGAGGTGACGGCGCCGCGCACCCGGCGGGCGATCGGGCTGGCGTGGGCGGCGGGGCGGCCGCTGACCCCTCCGGCGGCGGCGTTCCGGGACTTCGTGCTGTCGCGGCGGGGGCGGCTGCTGGCGCACGACTGACGGTCGCGGGCGGGGGCGCGGCCGAAGACCGTCGGCGCGCGGGCCCGGTCCGGCCCGGGGCGTGGGGCGGGGAGGTTGCCCGGATCATCCCTTTGGTGGAATTCCCGGTGGACATTGGACGATTCGCCCCGTGGACGGTGGCCTGTCTACGCGCGTAGGAGCTACACTCCCGCAATGGAGAAGCAGATCCCCGTCACCACCGCGGGCACCGGCCCCCGGATCCCCACCCCCGACCAGATCGCCCGCGCGCCGAAGGTGCTCCTGCACGACCACCTCGACGGCGGCCTGCGCCCCGAGACCGTGGTCGAGCTGGCCGCGGCCGTCGGCTACGAGGGCCTCCCCACCACCGACCCCGAGGAGCTCGGCGCCTGGTTCCGCGAGGCCGCCGACTCCGGCTCGCTGGTCCGCTACCTGGAGACCTTCGCCCACACCTGCGCCGTCATGCAGACCCGCGAAGCCCTGATCAAGGTCGCCGCCGACTGCGCCGAGGACCTCGCCGCCGACGGCGTCGTCTACGCCGAGGTCCGCTACGCCCCCGAGCAGCACCTGGAGCGCGGCCTGACCCTGGACGAGGTCGTCGAGGCCGTCCAGGAGGGCTTCCGGCTCGGCGAGGCCAACGCCCGCGCCGCCGGCCGCCGGATCCGGATCGGCACCCTGATCACCGCGATGCGGCACGCCGCGCGCTCCTCCGAGATCGCCGAGCTGGCCAACCGTCACCGGGACGCCGGCGTCGTCGGCTTCGACATCGCCGGTGCCGAGGCGGGCTTCCCGCCCACCCGCCACCAGGCCGCCTTCGACTACCTCAAGGGCGAGAACAACCACTTCACCATCCACGCGGGCGAGGCCTTCGGCCTGCCGTCGATCTGGGAGGCCCTGCAGTGCTGCGGCGCCGACCGCCTCGGCCACGGCGTGCGGATCGTCGACGACATCACGGTCGAGGACGACGGCACCGTCAAGCTGGGCCGCCTGGCCGCGTACGTGCGCGACAAGCGCATCCCGCTGGAGATGTGCCCGACCTCCAACCTGCAGACCGGTGCGGCCACGTCGTACGCCGAGCACCCGATCGGGCTGCTCAGCCGGCTGAAGTTCCGGGTCACCGTGAACACCGACAACCGGCTGATGAGCGGCACCAGCATGAGCCGCGAGTTCGCGCACCTGGTCGAGGCCTTCGGCTACACGCTGGGGGACCTGGAGTGGTTCACCGTGAACGCGATGAAGTCGGCCTTCCTGCCGTTCGACGAGCGGCTCGCGATGATCAACGACGTGATCAAGCCGGGCTACGCCGAGCTCAAGGCCGAGTGGCTGTTCAGCGCCGGCAGCTGAGCGCGCCCGCTCCGGTCGGATGAACGCCGCGTGCCGCCAAGGGGGTTGGCGTTCATCCGACTTCTCGCTCGGGCGGGTGAATCGCGTTGAACCCCGACCGGTCCCCTCACTACGGTGTGCGCGTCACTGCTGACAGGCCGTGGCGGCGGGCCCGTCGCGTCGGCCGCGCGTGTCGGCCACCGGACGAGGACCCAAGGGGAACCACATGAAGCAGGCCACTCTCAAGGCCGCCGGCACCGCCGCGCTCGGCATCGCGATCGCCGCGGTCGGCGCCGGCGGCGCGTCCGCCGCTCCGGCCGCCGCCGGCGGTCTCGGGCTTCCGACCGGTCTGCTGACCAACCCGGCCGCCACCAGTGCCCTCACCGACGCCGCGGGCAAGCTGCCGGTCGCCGACAAGGTCAGCTCCACCCTCGGCAGCCTCGCCCCCACCGCGGGCCAGCCGGCCGCCCCGCTCGCCGGCGTCACCAGCAACCGGGCCGCCCTGCCGAACGTGCCGGGCCTGGACAAGACCCCGCTCGGCGGGCTGACCCAGACCCTCCCGCTGCCGGGCCTCACCGGCTGACCGGCCCGCCGCCCGCGGCAGGTCCGCAGCACGGCCGGAGGGGCCGCCCGCTCCCGCAGGGGGAGGGGCGGCCCCTCGGCGCTTCCCGGCGCTTCCCGGCGCTTCCCGGTGTCTTCCGTTGCCTTCCGGTGTCACGGCTCCTGGGGCAGCAGCAGCCAGAGCGCCAGGTAGATGAGGAACTGCGGGCCGGGCAGCAGGCAGGAGGCGAGGAAGATCACGCGCATCGTCCACGGCGTGAGCCCGAAGCGCTCGGCGAGCCCGGCGCAGACGCCGGCGATGACGCGGTTGTGGCGGGGGCGGGCGAGGCGGCTCATGGCGAACTCCGTTGCTGTGGTGATGCCGTTGGCCGGTCCCTCCGGCTGGCGTACTTCCATGCTGCGCCGTCGCGGCGCCGAAAGCCTCAGCCCGCAAGCCGATCCCGCCCCCGACGCTGCTCCTGAGCAGGCATGACCGCTCTCAGGGTTCCGCTCAGGGTCGGCCCGGAGATTGCGGGGGTGGTGGGGTGGGAAGTCGGCCGGTCCGACTTCCTGTTCCGGGGTGGTCAGGGGACCAGGACCACCTTGCCGAGGTTGCGGCGCTGCTCGATGAGGGTGTGGGCGCGGGCCGCGTCGGTGAGGGGGAGCTCGGCGTGCACGGCGGTGCGCAAGGTGCCGGCGGCACGGTGGTGCCAGAGGTCGTCGCGCCAGCGGGCGTAGAGATCGGGGCGGCCGGTGGCGATCGCGCGGATCTGGAAGCCGGTCACCGAGGCGCCGCGCAGGAGGAGCTCGTACGCCTCGACGGTGCCGCCGCCGGAGCTGTAGGCGACCAGCCGGCCGCCGGTGGCGAGGGCGCGGACGGCGCTCGGGAGGAGGTCACCGCCGACGCCGTCGAGGATCGCGTCGTACGGGCCGCTCCGGTCGAGGTCCCGGTAGAGCACGACCTCGTCGGCGCCGAGGGAGCGGACGAAGTCGGCCTTGGCGGCGCTGCCGACGGCGGCGACGACGCGGCCCGCGCCGCCGGCCCCGGCGTACTGGAGGGCGAGCGTGCCGACCCCGCTCGCGGCGGCCGTGACCAGGACGGACCCACCCGGTTCGGCGCGTGCCGCCTCGTGGGCGCCGCGTGCGACGAGGCCGCTGCGGACCAGGGCCACGGCCTCGACGGCGGTGGCGTCGTCCGGGACGCGGGAAGCCATCGCGACGGGCAGGACGGCGTACTCGGCGTAGGCGTCGGTGAAGCAGAGCCCGGTGACGCGGTCGCCGGCCGCGAAGCCGCCGGCGCCGGGACCGGTGGCGACGACGCGGCCGGCGATCTCGCCGCCGAGGGGGAGGGGCTCGCGGCTGTCACGGAGCCTGCGGACGGTGGGCAGGGTGACGCCGATCGCCTGCACCCGGACCAGCAGCTCCCCGGTGCGGGCCTCGGGCACCGGCGCCTCCTCGGCGCGCAGCAGCGCGGAAGAGCCGTCGACCTCATGGCGGACGCGCAGCACAGGACCTCCCCGATCCGGCGAATTCATTGGGCAGCCCAACGGTAGGGCGAGAACCGTTGGGATGTCCAATGGAAATCGGAGTAGGCTGGGGACATGACCACGCCCCTCCAGCACATCCAGACCCTGCCGAGCTGGCTCACCGGCCGGGTCGCGGCGCGTGGCCGGGGCCTGGTCGCCGACGCGATCGCGGTGGAGGGGCTGAAGCTCCTCCAGCACGCCGTGCTCGCCGGTGTCGCCGAGTACGGTCCGGTGGCGCAGGCGGAGTTGGGGCGCCGCCTGGCCGTCGACCCCAAGGACATGGTCGGCGCGCTCAACCACCTCCAGCGGTCCGGCTACGTGCTGCGCGCGCCGGACCCGGTCGACCGGCGCAAGAACGCCGTCACCGTCACCGAGGAGGGCGTGGCCGTGCTCGCCCGCTGCGCGGAGCTGGCGGAGGCGGCCAACGCGGAGCTGCTGGCGCCGCTCAACCCGGACGAGCAGCGGCAGTTGATGGCCCTGCTGGAGAGGTTGCGTCAGGTGGAGGCGTAGGCGCTACGCCGTCGTCGGGCGGGGGCGGAAGGGGACGGTGACGTCCGAGGTGTGCTCGTGCGGAGCGGCGGTCTCGAAGTTCGGGTAGTACACCTCCCGGTTGCCGCCGTGGCGCTCGTAACCCTGCTCCTCGACCCAGGCGGCGACGGCGTAGTGGACGGCGGCCACCGTGGCGAAGTCCTTGTGTTCCTTGGTGAGTTCGGTGTACGCCTCGCGGTGGGCGGGGTGGATCCGCACGGAGATCGCGCCGGTCGGCCCGACGGCGTTCAGCGTCGGGGCGCACACCTCCACCAGGCCGTCCGAGTCCTCGCTGACGTGGCCGTGGAAGATGCTGAAGATCGGCCCGGAGAGACACGCGCCGGTCGACCCGAGGTGGGCGACGAGCTGCTCGCCGGCCTCGTTCAGGAAGGGGACGAGGGTGGCTCCCGTGAGGTGCCGCTGGATGCAGAGCACCTGCTGTTCGGGAACGTCGCGTTCGGCGATCCGGTACATGGTCGAAGTCCTTCCGGTGAGTACGGTGCGGGCGTAGCCCACCGCGTACCGGCGGGCCCTGTGCGTGCGTTCCTGCTCGCGCCAGTGGGCGTCGAGCAGGAGCGCGGACTCGTCGCCGTCCGCGTCGAGCACGGCCGCGATCCGGGCCAGTGGCATGCCGACGGCGCGCAACAGCGCGATCCGGCGGGCCCGTTCGACCTGGGCGAGGCCGTAGCGGCGGACCCCGGTGTGCGGGGCGACGTCGGCGGGGGGCAGCAGGCCGCGTTCTCCGTAGAGGCGCAGGGCCTTGGGGCTGAGCCGGGTGAGGGCGGCGAGCTCGCCGATGGTGATCAGGTCCTCGTGCACGGGGGCTACTCTGCGCCTTGTCCCTGGGGCAGGGGCAAGCGAGGATGTCGGCTGGATTGACTGGTGTGACATCTACCGGTCGGGGGGTTGTTCCGCCGTGGAATCACCGGCAACCTGGGCGCATGACCGAGATTCTTGACGCGACGGACTGGGCGATCCTGGCCGAGCTCCAGGAGGACGGGCGGATCGCTTTCACGGAGCTGGCGCGGCGGGTGAACCTGAGCGCGTCGGCGACGACGGAGCGGGTGCGGCGGCTGGAAGCGGCGGGAGTGATCACGGGGTACCGGGCCGAGGTGGACCTGGAGCGCACGGGGTTCCCGGTGACGGCGGTCGTGCGGTTGAAGTACCCGGGGCCGGCGGTGCGGCACGAGCCGCTGCGGCGGTTGCTGGAGGAGCGGTCGGAGATCCTGGAGTGTCTGCGGACCACGGGGGACGACTGCTATGCGCTGAAGATCGCGACCACGTCGATGGGGCATCTGGAGGAGATCGTCGACGAGCTGGCGCAGTTGGGGAGCACCACGACCCATCTGGTCCTGAGCCGCCCCCTCGCACCCCGGGGCCCCGGGGTGCCCCGGTCGGGGGCGGCCGGACAGGAGTAGCAACACTGCTCCCGTTTCGTTCAGCAGTTGTGCTCGTTCTCCTCGGTGTCGTGGACCTTGAGTGCGGTGATGACGCCGGTGACGACGGTGGCGAGGGCGAGGGCGAGGAGGACGGCGAAGGCTGCGCCGATGAGGAAGTCCACGAGGTCCTGAGCCCCTCGCGGAGGAGGGCGAGCAGGTTGAGCAGGGTGGCCACGGAGGTGTCGCCGAAGTCGACGAGGAGTCGCCCGTCGATGGTGCTGCCGCTGACGGCCGCGGAGCCCCACTGGATGCCGAACGGCTTTCCGCGATCGTGGAGTTCGCGGAGCAGGGCGGTCACCTCGGGCTCGCTGTAGGTGCGCAGGATCTTGTCGTGGGGTTCGAGAGGGGCGTTCACGCGGTGGCCTCCAGCTCGAACCAGACCACCTTGCCGTGCTTCGCGGGCTCGGCGCCGAAGCGGTCGGTGAGGGCCTGGACGAGGTGGAGTCCGCGGCCCGAGACCGCGTAGGGGTCGGTGCAGGTGCGCAGTTCGGGCAGGTCCGGGCTGTCGTCGCAGACCGAGACCCGCAGCGTGCGCGGGCAGAGGGCGGCGATGACGTGGGGCGCCTGGGTCCCCGCGTGCTTCCAGGCATTCACAAACAGCTCATGAAGGGCGAGTTCGGCGTCGTGGATGGCGTCCGCGCGCCAGCCGGCCGTGGTGAGGAGGGCTCGCAGCTCGTGGCGGACGACGAACCAGTCGGGCGGGGTGGGGGCACGCATGGGGACCTCCGTGAGGTGGGGAGGAGTGACTCACCGACGGAGGGCCGAACAGTGATTGACGATCCGTCGCGTGATCGGTGCACCACTGAGAGTAGGGTGAAGAGTTAAAACGTTGCAACTAGTGCGACAAGGTTGACCCTTGTGGGTGATGCTTGGCCGGTGGCATCGGGTCGAGCCGATGCGGAACACTCGGGGAGAGGGAAGGAGCGCTGTGGGGCTCAGGGGAGAGATCAGCCAGCGGCAACGCCGCTTCGGCGAGGAGTTGCAGCGCCTGCGGCTGGCGGCGGGCTTGTCTGCACCGGAAGCCGGAGCACTCGTGGGGATGAAGAGTCCGGCCGTCAGCCATACGGAGGCGGGTCGAACAGGCCTCAACCAGGAACGGTTGGGGATCTGGCTCGATGCCTACGGCTGTGAGGACCCGGTCTACCGGGCCAAGCTCGCGGACATGGGGCGGCGGACGGGCAAGGGATGGTGGTCGGAGTTCGCCGACCGGGTGCCGGATCTTGCGCTCGATCTGGCCGAGACCGAGGACAGCGCGGCTCGGATCGACAACTACGAGACGTTCTACGTGCCCGGTCTCCTCCAGGTGTCCGCATATGCCGAAGCGATCTACGAAGACGCTCATCGCGACCGCAAGTTGGACGTGGAAGCCGAGATCGACTTCCGGATCAACCGGCAGCGGATCCTGACCGACCTTCCGCGCCGGGAGTTCCGTTTCGTGATTCACGAAACGGCTCTGCGCCTGCGTTTCCCCGGAGACGCCGTGATGAGAGCGCAGCTGGCGCACCTGCTTGAGGTGTCCGAGCTGCCCAACGTGACCATCCAGGTTCTACCGTTCACGGCACTGAAGAAGCCGCCGCACACAGGCCAATTCCTGCTGTTGGACCCGGGGTCGGCGGACCTCTCCACCATTGTTGTGGATCACCCAAGCCACACCGAGTATCTTGGCGACCGGCACTCGATCGAGACGTACCGCAGAACGTTCAACAAGCTGAGCGATCTTGCGCTGCCTCCGGTCGACACCGGCCAGTCGTCCCTCTCGGCGCGCGACTCGTGGGGGCTCATCCGACATCTTCTCTACCTGCTCCAAGCGTGAAGGGCGCCTGATGCCAGAACTGCGTTGGCAGAAGTCATCGTTCAGCGGATCAAACGCGGGCGGTAGCTGTGTTGAACTTGCCACGGGCGCGGCGGGCCTTCGTCATCTGCGGGAGTCCGATGACCCGCAGAGCGTTCTGGTCATCGAGGTAGCGAAGCTCGATTCCCTCCTGCTGGCCGTCAAGGCCGGCGAGTTCGACCATTTCTCCTGATCAGCAGCCCAGTTCCGGAGGATTTCCACCGATGAACGCCAACGCCTGGCGTATCCGGCTCATCGTTCGCACCACCCAGGTCGGCGTCATCGGCGGGGCGCTCTGGGGCGCCCTGGTCGCGCTCGTCGCCTTCCGCTACACCTCGGTACCCCTCGGGGCCATGGTGGGCCTGCTCTTCGGCACCTTCGTCTCCATACCCACCGGCTCCCTGCTCTCCGCCCTCCCCAAGCGGCTCGCCTTCCACCGCTGGGCCGCCCCCGTCCTCGGCGCCGTCCTCACCGCCTCCGCCGGCTACCTCGTGCTCGCCCGCATCCTCCGTGAGCCGCACGCCCTCCTCCACCTCGGCGTCGCGTTCCTCTTCCTCCTCTCCACCACCCTCACCGCCGCCGCCTTCTTCCTCGCCGTCCGCAGCCTCCGCCGGACCGCCTGACCACGCGCCGCGGCCGGGCACGGACAACCGTCCGGGCCCCGGCACAAGTCGGGGGCGCCCACCTGCAGCGCCACCTGCTGCCGGCGCCGGGAGTCGGCCATCGTGATCAGGCCGTGGCGCGGAGGGCTCAGCCGTGCTGCGGGGGAGCCTGCGGGGCCGGGGCCGGGGCCGGGGCCTGAGGTGCCGGGGGGTACTGGGCGGCCTGCGGCTGGTACGGCGCGGCCGGCGGGTACTGGCCGCCCTGCTGCGGGTACTGGGCGTCGGGCTGGTACGGCGAGGCCGCCGGGGCCGGCGGGGCGGCCGGCGTCTCGGAGCGCGAGACCAGCGCCTTCACCGCGTTGGCTATCAGCGCCACCGGCAGGATGAACGCCTTGAAGAACAGCGTGTACGAGCCGCCCTCGAAGACGAAGGCCAGGTAGTACGCGTAGCCGGTGAAGCCCAGGCCGGCGAGCACGTTGAGGATGCGCCAGCCGATCTTCAGCCCGCCGAGGTTGACGGCGCCGATGACCAGCAGCGCGATGCCGCTGACGGCGAGCAGCACGACGTACCAGGAGAAGAGCGGTTCGGCGTCGAAGTCGAGATTCACGAAGTGTTCCTGTTGTTCCGTGGGACGGGCGGACGCGCGGGGCAGACCGCCGGGGACGAGTGCGCACAGTACTGGAGCCCGCTGACATCCGTCCTCACGATTTCGTCACGGTGTCATCGCCGAATCCGTCCGGCGAACCTCCCTCCCACCCCTTGAAAACCGCTCAGGAAGCGTCCGCGCGTTCGGATATGATGCGCCCGTCGCTGGTGGTTGGGGGGCGAAGCAGCGACCCGGGTGAGAGTCCCGGAGCGGCCCCCCACCTCGGCGAACCGCCTGCTGCCGGGTTCGTCGGGTTCGCCCGCCTTTCTTCCGTGAGGTCCCCCTTGCGTACTCAGCACCGCAGATCCCTCGCCCTCGCCGCCGCCGCCACCCTGGTCTCGGGCGTGGCCCTGACCGCGGCCGCCCCGGGCGCGTCCGCGCTGCCGCGTTCCGGCGGCGCCACCGGGACGGTGCGGCAGGGCCAGGGCACCCCGGGCCCGGCGCTCGGCCCCCAGAACCCGCGCGGCCCGGTGACGGCCACCCTCACCGGCTTCCCCGCCGCCTTCACCGCCGGCGGTCCGGCCGCCGAGTTCACCGCCACCCTGCGCAACTCCGCCGACCACGCCGTCGACGTCACCACCGGCTTCACCGTCGCCAACGTCGACTCCGGCGTCCGCGAGACCCAGCTCAAGCTGGAGTACCAGGCCCCCGGCGGCGGCCCGTGGAAGCCCGCCGCGCTCAGCCCGGGCGCCACCGTCGGCGCCGCCTGGGAGCTCGACACCTTCGCCACCCGGCTGAGCCTGCCCGCCGGCGCCTCCGCGACGTACCGGCTGCGGCTCGCCGTCACCGCCGACGCGCCCGCCGGCCGGGCCACCGCCGGGTTCCGGGCGGTGGTCTCCGACCCGACCCTGCCGCCGGAGAGCCGGATCTCCGAGGCGAACACCCCGCACCAGGAGTTCACCACCGTCGCGGCCGGGCCCACCGGCGCGCCGACGACCGCCCCCGCGCCCGGCGTGCCCTACCTCGGCCTGGACGCGGTGCCCGGCTCCTTCACCGCCGGCGGCGAGGCCAGGCCGTTCCGGCTCACACTCACCAACCGCAGCGGCAAGGACGTCGCCTTCCGGCCCGAACTCACCCTCCGGGGCGCGGGCCTGACCGCCGGGGCGGCCTCGCTGGACTTCCAGACCCCCGACGGCCAGTGGCTCGCGGCCGCCCCCGACGACGGCCGGAGCGCCCCCGGGGCGCTCACCCTGGCGCTGCGCGCACCGGACCGGGACGCCTCCCCGGTCCGGCTGGGCGACGGCGAGTCCCGCACGCTCAACGTCCGGCTGGCGTTCGGTCCGGACGTCCCGGCGGGCGTCGTGTCGGTGCAGTTCGCCGGCAGCAGCCTGCCCCTCGGCGGGGGCGGCGCCGGGGTGCCGGCCACCAGGACCTCGGTCGACGTCACCGTGG
>NZ_JBHYUU010000052.1:0-44249 GCF_042749955.1 Kitasatospora sp. NPDC059462
GGCGGGCGGCGGCGGCGGGGGGGGGGGGGGCGGGGGGCCCGGCCCCCCCCCCCCCCCCCGGCTGCGTCCCCGGCGGTCGCGCCGCCCGCGGTGGTGGTGTCCAGGTCGTCCCAGCCCTCCCGGGTGTGCCGGAGGGCGTCCGGATGCCCGGCGGCGGACCACCGGGCGTCCGGCAGGGAGTCCGGCGCCCGTCCGGGTGGACGTGCGTGGTGCGGGCCTGGAGTTCGGCCTGACGGACGACGGCGTGGAGGTCGTCGGCGAACCAGCGGTCGCCGAACGCGTCGCCGAGGGCGAGGCCGTGCAGGCTGTCGAGGGCGGGCGCGGGTCGGCGGCTCCCGCCGCCCCGGGCGGGCCGGGTACCCGTCAGGCGTCGGCGGCCAGGCCGCGCAGGAGGAGTGCCCAGAGGGCCTCGAACCGGGAGCCGGCCGCCGGGTCGGACCAGCCGGACGCGTGGGCGGGGTCGTGGAAGTGCGCGGTGGCCTCGAACACCGCGAGGGCGGTCGGGTCGACGGGGGCGTGCCGGAACTCCCCCCGGTCGACGCCGTCGCGGAGGATCCGGGCGATCTGGCCGACCAGCGTTCCCAGGTGGGCGTCGACGACGTGGCTGGCCTCGCCGACCAGCGTCAGGTAGGTCGCGAAGAGCTGGGGGTCGTCCAGGGCCTTCCCGCGCTTGGCGGCGAACAGCGTGGTCAACCACCGGCGCAGGCGCTCGGGGGCCGGTCCGGACTCGGCGGCGACGGAGCGCAGCTCCTCGTGGGCCTGGGCGAGCCAGCGCTCGGTGACGGCCTCGCGCAGCGCCGCCTTGCTGGGGAAGAAGCGGTAGACGCTGCCGTGGCTGACGCCGAGGGCGCGCGCCACGTCGACGACGGTGGCCTTGGCCGGGCCGAACCGCCTGAGGGCGTCCTCCGTCGCGCTCAGGATCCGGTCGGCGGTGAGTGCGCTGTCCGTGGCCACGGGGAGGTTCGTCCTAACGGGTGAGGCGTGCGCCGGCCGGGTGCGGTGGCAGGCCGACGGCGGGTGGCCCCGCGGCGGGTGGGCGCCGCGGGCGGGGCCGCGGCTCAGCGCTCGCTGTCGAGATGGGCCATCTGGGCGGCAGCGTACCGTTCCCCGGCGGCGGACCCGGCCGGGACCGCCGCCTCGACGGCCGCGAGGTCGGCCCCGGTGAGGGTGACGTCCAGCGCGCCGAGCGCCTCGGCGAGCCGGTCGCGGCGGCGGGCGCCGACCAGCGGGACGACGTCCCGGCCGCGCGAGGCGACCCAGGCGACGGCGATCTGCGCGACGGTGGCGTTCCGCTCGGCGGCGACCGCGCGCAGGGCCTCGACGAGCCGGAGGTTGTGGGCGAGGTTGTCGCCCTGGAAGCGGGGGCTGTGGCCGCGGAAGTCCGTGCCGGACAGCTCGCGGTCGCCCCGCCAGTGGCCGCTGAGCAGGCCGCGCGAGAGCACGCCGTACGCGGTCACGCCGATCCCCAGCTCGCGGGCGGCGGGCAGGATCCCGGCCTCGGCGGAGCGGGAGAGCAGCGAGTACTCGATCTGGAGGTCGCTGATCGGGTGGACGGCGGCGGCGCGGCGCAGGGTGTCGGCGCCGACCTCGGAGAGGCCGATGTGGCGGACGTGGCCGGCCCGCACCAGCTCGGCGATCGCACCGACGGTCTCCTCGACCGGGACGGCCGGGTCCAGCCGGGCCGGGCGGTAGACGTCGACGTGATCGGTGCCCAGCCGGCGCAGGGTGTAGGCGAGCGCGGTCTTCACGGCGGCCGGGCGGGCGTCGTAGCCGAGCCACCGGCCGTCGGGGTCGCGCTGGGCGCCGAACTTCACGCTGAGCAGGACGTCCGCGCGGTCGCGGCCGCGCAGCGCCTCGCGGATCAGCAGTTCGTTGTGGCCCATGCCGTAGAAGTCGCCGGTGTCGAGCAGGGTGACGCCGGCGTCGAGGGCGGCGCGGACGGTGGCGATGCTCTCGGTGTCGTCGGCGGGGCCGTAGAGGTCCGACATGCCCATGCAGCCGAGGCCGAGGGCGGAGACGACCGGGCCGGTGGCGCCGAGGCTGCGCCTCGGGACGCGGGGGAGCGGGGTGGAGGTGGACATGGGGCCAGGGTGCACCCGTCGCTGACAGGTGACAAAAGCTGTCACCTGAAATCCGCCGGGCGTCGGCCGTCAGTCGCTCACCCGGCTCCGGTTCTCGTACGCCAGGTCGAGGTACTCGGGGTGCCGGGCCATCCACGCCTTGATGAACGGGCACGTCGCCAGCACCGCCAGCCCCCGGGCCCGCGCGTCGTCCAGCGCCGCCCGCGCGAGCGCCCCGCCGATGCCCTGCCCCTCGTAGGCCGGCTCGACCACCGTGTGCGGGTACACCACCAGCTCGCCGCTGCGCAGGTACTCCGCGAACCCGGCCAGGGTGTCGCCCACCCGCGCCTCGAAGCGGCCGGCCTCCTCGGCGTCACGGATCGTGACCGTCATCGTGGCTCCCTCACTGCTGCTCGCTCACTGCTGCTCGGCACGGAGCCGCGGCCGGCGGCCCCGGTCCATCATCGAGCGGCCGACGCCTCCCCGCCCGTCGGGTCGCCCCCGCCCGGCGTGGCGTTCCGGCGGCCGCCGGGTGCGCGCAGCAGGTGCGCCCGCGCCGGCGGAACGTTCCGCCACGCCGTCCGGCTCCCCAGCCCGTACTCCTGCTCGAACCGCCGCAGCAGCCGCACCACCGCCCGGTGCTGCGCCCCCCGGCGCGGCCCGGACGTCAGCAGCCGCGCCGCCGACGTCCCCAGGTAGGAGAAGTACGTCAGCTCGCCGCCGGGCACCAGCAGCCGCAGGTAGAGGTCGAGGACGCGCTGGACCTCCGCCGGTGCGAAGTTGGTGAACGGCAGGCCCGACACGATCACGTCGTACCGCTCGGCGGCCGGCCCGGACCCGCCCTCGCCCCCCGGCCCGCCCGACTCCGCCGCTCGGGCCTCCGGAAGGTCCTGCACCCGGCACTCCGAGACCCGCAGCCCCAGCTCCGGCCCGCGCCGCGCCAACTCCGGATCCGAACGCAGCCGTTGGGCGAACCGCGGGTTGGCCTCCACCGCGTGCAGCCGGTCGCCCGCCCGCAGCACCCGCACCAGCCGGCGCGTCACCGCCCCCGTGCCGGCGCCCACCTCCAGCACCGAGATCGGCCGGTCGGGACGGCTCGTCGCCGGGACCACCAGCGCGTTCACCAGATCCGCCCCGCTCGGCGCCACCGCGCCCGTCAGACGGAAGGTGCGCAGCGCCTCGGAGAGGAAGAACCAGCCCTCGCCGCCGCCGTCCGCCCGGGGCCCGCCGGGAACGACGGGCAGGGCGTCCGGGCGGACGGCATCGGAGGGCGCGGGGGAGCCGGGGCTCGGAGCGGAGCCGGGGACGGGGTCCGGGCGGAGCTGATCGGTCGTCATGACACCGAAGCTAGAGACGCCCCGGCCGCCCGGGATCGGCCGACCGACCGCCCGCACCCCCGACGAAAGTCGAGGGTGCCGCTGGTCGATCGTCAGGGGCCGCGGCCCGCCGCCGCGTCGTAGCATCAGGGCGCTGGAGCCGCCGAGGAGGGAGAGGAGGAGGGAGCCGGATGGCCGCCGATCACCTGCCCCGGCCCCGCACGCCCCGCACACCTCGCCCGGCCCGTTCGTCCCGCACGCCCCGCCCTTCCCGCCCCGGCCGTCCGCCCCGCCCGCCCCGCCCGTCGGAGGGGCCGCGGCCCGGGCGCACCGCGCTGTTGGGCTGGTACGCCCCCGGCCGCAACCGGCTGACCGAGACCCTGCTGCTGGTGACCGTCCTCGTGCTCGTCGCCGAGGAGATCGTCTTCCAGTGGCTCGACCACGACCTGCCGCTGCGCCCCCTGCGGATGGTCGGCGCCGCCCTCGCCGCACTCTCCCTGCTGCTCACCCGCCGTCACCCGGTCGCCGCCGCGGTGCTGCCCGTTCTCGTCAGCGGACTGCTCAACCGCGCCTTCCCCGGCCTGTTCAGCGTCTTCCACCTGGCCGCCACGGGTCGCACCGGACCGGCCTTCGCCGCCGGGGCCGCGATGGCGGCGCTCAGCGCGTTCCGGGCCGACTCCGTGCTCGACCGGGTCGGCATCACCGGCTCCCAACTCCTCGTGGACACCGCCGCCGTCTGCCTCGGCCTGTGGTTGCACGGCCGCCGCGTGCTGATCCGCACCCTGCACACCAAGGTCGACGCGCTGCGCCGCGAACGCGAGCTGCGCGCCGAGCAGGCCCGCGCCGCCGAACGGGCCCGGATCGCCCGTGAGATGCACGACGTCCTCGCCCACCGGCTGAGCCTCCTG
Source organism: Kitasatospora sp. NPDC059462 (assembly GCF_042749955.1). Classification (NCBI taxonomy): domain Bacteria; kingdom Bacillati; phylum Actinomycetota; class Actinomycetes; order Kitasatosporales; family Streptomycetaceae; genus Kitasatospora; species Kitasatospora sp. NPDC059462. The sequence continues at coordinate 4,285 of NZ_JBHYUU010000052.1, forward strand.
GTGCTGCACACCGGCGTGCTGCGCGACCAGGCCCGGGCCGGCACCGTGGCGGACGACCCCGAGCGCCTGGCCCACCGCCTCGAACTGCTCCGGGCGACGGCCGCCCGGTCGCTCGACGACCTGCGGGACGTCCTCGGCGCGCTCCGGGCCGACCCGCCGGAGCAGCCGGACCCGGCCGACCCGGCCGATCCGTCCGACCTGCCCGGCCTGTCCGATCCGTCCGACCCGTCCGACCTGCCGGACCGGCCCGACCCCGCGAGCGCCGCCGACGGCGACGACGCACCGCCCGGCCGGCGCCCGGACCCCAGACCCGTCGCCGCGCCCGCGCTGCGCGACCTCGCCGAGCTGGTCGGCGAGGCCACCGGCGCGGGCCAGCGCGTCGAACTCGCCCTCACCGGGGACCCGGAGAGCATTCCGACCACCCACCGGCTGGCCGTGCACCGGGTCGTCCAGGAGGCGCTGACCAACGCCCGCAAGTACGCGCACACCGCGCAGGTCACGGTCCGCGTCCAGTACGGGGCGCCCGCGACGACCGTCGAGGTGCACAACGGCGCGGGCGACCCGGCACCCTCCGGTGCCTGCACGGGCGGCGGCTACGGTCTGGTCGGGCTCGGTGAACGGATCGGCGCGCTGGGCGGGCACTTCGACGCGGGCCCCGACGGCCGCGGCGGCTTCCGGCTGGCCGCCCGTCTCCCCGCCCCGCCCCGGCCCCCGGTCCGCCCGCCGGCCCGACCGCCCGAGCGGACTCCCCCCGGGCCCGTCCCGGCCGACCCGCCCCCGCCCCTGCCGCCGATACCGCCCCCGCCGCCGATACCGCCCCCGCCCGCGACGCCGGCTCCGGCTCCGCGTCCGGGCCCGAACCCACCGAGTGAGGCGACGTGATCCGCACGATGGTCGTGGACGACGACGCGCTGGTCCGGCTCGGGCTCGTCGACCTGCTCGCCCAGGACCCCGAGCTCACGGTCGTCGCCGAGGCCGCCGACGGTCTGGAGGCCGTCGAACTCGCCGGACGGCACCGCATCGACGTCGCGCTGATGGACATCCGGATGCCCCGGCTCGACGGCATCGCCGCGACCCGCCGCCTGCGCGAGCTCCCCGACGGCCCGCGGGTCATCGCGCTGACCACCTTCGACCTCGACGAGTACGTCTACCGGGCCCTGGCCGCGGGCGCCGACGGCTTCCTGCTGAAGGACACCCCGCCCGCCGAGATCGCCCGCGCCGTCCATGTCGTCGCCGGCGGACAGGGCATGCTCCACCCGGCCGCCGCCCGGCGGCTCATCGACCGCTACCACCGCACCGGCGCACCGCGTGCGGTCGCCGCCCGGGCCCGGTTGGCCGCGCTCACCCCGCGCGAGACCGATGTGCTGCGCGAACTCGCCGTCGGCCGTTCCAACGCGGAGATCGCGCTCGCCCTCGGCATGCGCGAGAGCACCGTCAAAGCCCATGTCAGCCGGATCCTCACCGGACTGGGCGTCGGCAACCGCGTCCAGGCGGCGCTGCTCGCCCGGGACGCGGGCGTGGTCGACGACCCGGCCTGACCGACCGTCGCCCGCCATGACCGTCCCCGGCCATCGTCGTTGCCCGTTCCACCCGGTCTCCTCCGGATTCGTTCCGGTTGAGGGGGAATCATCCCGTTCCGGCGATGTGCGATCCGCGCCACGCGGTACTCGCCACCGGCCCGCCATCACCCATCTGGCTTGGAAAAGGCGCGCCTTGGCGCCCCGCGCTGCCGAACCCCGGCGCCGGGTCCATGGTGGAAGTGGGCGCGATCCGGCGACCGCGCCCGCGCGCCGGGCAGGACCCGTACGCCGTGCGCCGACCGCGGCCCGCGGCCGCGCGCCGGGGCGGATCCCGGTCCCGGCACGCTGGGAGCAGGGCCACCTCGCAGGAAACCGAACGGTTCTTCTAGGCTCACATCTCGGCTTCCCTGCAGTGGTGCGCTGATCTGCGCCCGCCGCGAGGGAAGCCGCCGTCCACGGAGGCCCCGGGACGATCGGGGCCACCGGATCGAGCGAGGAGGACGTACATGCCACAGACGCCGCCCAGCCGTTCCAGCGCACTTGGACCGGAGGGCCACCTCCGCTGTCCCGCCGTCACGGCCGGGGCCGTCCGCCCGGCACCCTGGTCCGGCCGGCCCGCCCGGCCGCTCTATACCGGCGGCGGCCGCGGAGGCGAGCGTTGAGTCCTCAAGCCGTCCGCCCGTCCGCCGCACCGGCGGCCCCCGCGACCGCCGTCGCTCCCACCGCCGTTGCCGCCGCCACCACCCAGGGCGCCGCTCCGGGCGCCACCGTCGGCACGCTCACCGCAGCGTCGGCACCGTCCCCGGCCTCCGTGCCGTCCGCCGCCCCCTCCGCCGTCGCCCCCGCCGCCTCCACCGCGACGGCAGTCGCGGCAGCCGCGGCGGTCACCGCCATCACCACGACCGAACCGCCCGGGACCCCCGGCGCCGCGCCCGTCGCGGCCGTGCCCGGCACGACCAGGACCGCCGGCACCGTCCGGACCGCCCTCGCCCCGGCCGCCCCCACCGCCGCCGCACCACCCACCGCGGCGGCCCCCCACGCTCCGGCCGTCCCCGACAGCGAGGGCCAGTCCGGCCCCACCGCCGCGCTCCCCGGTCTGCCCCAGGCCCTCTCCACCCGGGCCCGCACCCTCGCCGGAGCCGTCCGCAGACGCTGCGCGGACCTCGCCAGGATCGAGTCCCCCAGCGGCGACGCACCCCGACTCGACGCGCTCGCCGAGGAGTTGTCGGCCGGCTTCCGCGCCACCGGGGCCACCGTCCAACGCGAGCCCGGTCCGGCCGGCGACCACCTGGTCCTCCAGTGGGACGGCCGGGACGAGAGCCTGCCGCACCTGCTCGTGGTCGGCCACCACGACACCGTCTGGCCGGCCGGCATCCTCGCCGACTGGCCGGTCACCGAGCGCGACGGCACCCTCAGCGGGCCCGGCGTGGTCGACATGAAGGGCGGACTCGCCATCCTCGAAGGCGCGTTCGCCCTGCTCGCGGACCTCGGCCAACGCCCGCACCGCACCGTCCGCCTGGTCGTGGTCTCCGACGAGGAGGTCGGCAGCCCGGACGGCCGGCGCCTCGTCGAACGCCAACTGCGCGGAGCCGCCGCCGTCCTGGGCCTGGAACCCCCGCACCCGGACGGCCGGCTCAAGACCGCCCGCCGCGGCTCCACCCGGGTACGGCTCACCGTCACCGGCCGTGAGGCGCACGCGGGCAACGACGCCGCCGAGGGGGTCTCGGCGGTCGACGAACTCGTCGACCAACTGGTGGCCGTCCGCGGACTGGTCAGTCTGCCCGGCACCGAACTCAACGCGGGCCGGATCAGCGGCGGCAGCCGGGCCAACGTGATCGCCGGCCGGGCCGAGGCCGAACTCGGCCTGCGCTTCGCCACCACCGAGGCGCAACGCCGCACCCTCGACAACCTCGCCCGGCTGACCGCGCTCCGGCCCGGCGCGCGGGTCCGTACCGAGGTGCTGTCCAGCAGGCCGGCCTGGCCCGAACGCTCCGCCAACCCGTTGCTGCGCCACGTCCGTTCCCTCGCGGCGGTGCTGGGGCAGCAACTGGACGGCGGTCCGGCGGGCGGCGCGGGCGACACCAACCTGCCGGGCTCGCGCGGACTGCCCACGCTCGACGGCTTCGGCGCCGTCGGCGGGGGCGCGCACGCCCGGCACGAGCATATTCGGATCGACCAGCTGGCACCGCGGATCGCCCTGCTGGCGGCGCTGCTGGCCGTCCCGCTCCCCCGGCTGCGCGACCGCTCGGAGGGCTGAGCGGCACAGCGCGGGCAGTCGTGACGGTGGGCGGTGGTTGCCGGGATCCACCGCCCACCACCCACCGCCCACCGTCCGTCGGCGCCGGCCCGGTTCCCCCGCCGGGTCCGTGAGCAGCGGGAAGAGGCCGGCCCCGCGGCGGGCCGGACCCTTCCCGGTGCCGCCTACCCGAGCCCGGCGGCGTCGGCGAGGATCGCCCGCAGGCGCGCCAGGCACTCCGCGACGAAGGCCGGAAAGGTGTGCCGGTAGTACGCGATCCCGCTGGCGCCGACCACGATCGCCCAGGCGCGGGCGCGGGTCCAGGTGGCCTCGTCGAGGTCCAGCGCGTCCCGGTAGGCCCGGCGCGCCTCGGGCGGCAGGTCCCAGACGGTCGAGTGCTCGGCGTCCGGGCGGCCGACCGAGAGGCAGCCGAAGTCGATGACCGCCCGCAGCCCGCCGTCCCGGACCAGCAGGTTGGTGGGCTTGAGGTCGCCGTGGAGCCAGACGTGCGGCCCGGCCGAATCCGGCAGCGCGAGCCCGGCGCGCCACAGCCGCTCCAGCGTGTCGACGTCGAGCCCGCCGCCCCCGTCGGGCAGCTCCGCGTCGGGACCGGTCAGCGCCCGGCACTCCGCCAGGCACCGGGTGCCCCACTCGACGCAGTCCCGCAGGGAGCCGCCGCGGTACCAGCTGAGGTCGCCCGCGCGGACCGCGCCCATCGGATCGAGGCCGTGCAGCTCCCGGACGAACGCCGCGAGGTCACGGCCGAGCCCGGCCCAGTCCCGGACGCTCGCCGGCCCGGCCTCCGCGCCGTCGATCCAGCGGTAGACCGACCAGGCGAGCGGGAAGGCCGTGGTGGGCGCCCCGGCGTGGACGGGGGCGGGGACGGCGGTCCGGCTGAGCAGCGGGGCCAGCCGGGGGAGCCACTCCTGCTCCTTCCGTACCGACCGTGCGGCGTCCGGGGTGCGCGGCAGCCGGACGAGCAGCTCCTCGCCCAGCCGGTACATCGTGTTGTCCGTGCCCGCGCCCGCCGGTGCCAGGGCGAGGCCGGCCCAGTCCGGCCGCTGCGCCCGCAGCAGGGAGCGGACCAGCTCCTCGTCGGCCGCGATCTCGTCCGCGTGCAGTGTCATGCCGGGAAGTCTCGCGCCACGGGCGGGCCCGGGCCACCGGTTTTCCGCCCGGACGGCCGGAACCGCGGGGCCCGAACCGCACGGCCGGAACCGCGGGGCCCGCCACCGGCGGTGCTCCCTTGTCAGCCGCCCCCTCGCCGCGCACAATAGTACCGACCGAACGGTTGGTCGGTTGCCCCCGTCGGGCGCCCGACGGGGCGGCGGGGACAGAGCCAGCGAAAGGGGACCGTGGTGACAGCAGAGGTGGCCGAGCGGCCCGGGGCGTCGCCCGAGGAGACGTTCGAGGCCGTCATCGCCGCGGAGCAGCGGATCGAGCCCCGCGACTGGATGCCCGACGCCTACCGGGCCACCCTCGTCCGCCAGATCGCCCAGCACGCGCATTCCGAGATCATCGGCATGCAGCCCGAGGGCAACTGGCTCACCCGCGCCCCGTCCCTGCGCCGCAAGGCGATCCTGCTCGCCAAGGCCCAGGACGAGGCCGGTCACGGCCTGTACCTGTACGCCGCCGCCGAGACCCTCGGCGTGGACCGCGCCGAGCTCACCGAGAAGCTGATCGCCGGCCGCCAGAAGTACTCGTCGATCTTCAACTACCCGACCCTCACCTTCGCCGACGTCGGGGTGATCGGCTGGCTGGTCGACGGCGCCGCGATCTGCAACCAGGTCCCGCTCTGCCGCTGCAGCTACGGCCCGTACGCCCGCGCCATGGTCCGGATCTGCAAGGAGGAGTCCTTCCACCAGCGCCAGGGCTACGAGCTGCTGATGACGATGATGCGCGGCACCGACGCCCAGCGCCGGATGGTCCAGGACGCGGTGGACCGCTGGTGGTGGCCGTCGCTGATGATGTTCGGCCCCTCGGACGCCGCCTCGCCCAACACCGCCCGCTCGATGGCCTGGCGGATCAAGCGGCACACCAACGACGAGCTGCGGCAGCGCTTCGTCGACATGACCGTCCCGCAGGCCGAGCACCTCGGCGTCACCCTCCCCGACCCCGAGCTGCGCCGGAACGAGGAGCGCGGCGGCTGGGACTTCGGCGAGCCGGACTGGTCGGAGCTGAACCGGGTCATCCACGGCCAGGGCCCGTGCAACGCGCAGCGGACGGAACGCCGCCGGGCGGCCCACGAGGACGGCGCGTGGGTGCGCGAGGCGGCCACGGCGTACGCGGCGAAGCGCCGCGCCGAGGCCGAGGCCGGGGCCGGGGCGGGGACGGGAGCGGCACGGCACGCGGCGCCGAACACGGCACAGCACGCGGCACAGCACGCGGAACAGGAGAACGGAAAGTGACCGAGTCCAAGGCCGGCTGGCCGCTCTACGAGGTGTTCGTGCGCCCCCGGCGCGGCCTGAACCACGTGCACGTCGGCTCGCTGCACGCCGCCGACGACCGGATGGCCCTGCTCGCCGCCCGCGACCTCTACACCCGCCGCAACGAGGGCGTCAGCCTCTGGGTGGTCCGTTCCGACGCGATCACCGCCTCCACCCCGGACGAGCGCGACCCCTTCTTCGCGCCCAGCGGCGACAAGGTCTACCGCCACCCGACCTTCTACGACATCCCCGAGGATGTCCCGCACATCTGACCGGGAGCAGCCGAACCATGACCGACGACCACGTGTACCTGAGCCTCGCCGAGGCGTCCCCCGAGCCCGAGGGCGAGGGCCGCTGGGCGTACGGGACGGGCTTCGCCGACCCGCTGCTCGGCGTGGACACCGCCGTCCCGCCCGGCCTGGACGGCGCCGACCTCGCGGCCTACTGCCTGATGCTGGGCGACGACGCGCTCGTCCTCGCCCAGCGGCTGATCGAGTGGTGTACCCGCGCGCCGGAGCTGGAGGAGGAGGTCGCGCTCGCCAACCTCGGCCTCGACCTGCTCGGCCAGGCCCGCCAGCTGCTCACCCGGGCCGGGCAGGCGGACGGCTCCGGGCGCACCGAGGACGACCTCGCGTACTGGCGCGAGGAGCACGAGTACCGCAACGTCCGCCTGGTCGAGGCGCCGAACGGGGACTTCGCGTACTCGATCGCCCGGCTGCTGCTGTTCGCCACCGCCCGCGGGGCGCTCTACGAGGCGCTGGCCGGGCACGCCGACCCGGTGCTGGCGGCGGTCGCGGCGCGCGGGGCGAAGGAGCTGGCGTACCACCGCGAGTACGCCACCGCGTGGACGCTGCGGCTCGGCGACGGCACGCCGTACTCGGCCGCGCGGATGCAGGCCGGGCTGGAGGCCGTGTGGCCGCTGCTGGAGGAGCTGTTCACCGCGCACCCGGTGGAGCTGCGGGCCGGGGTGGACCCCGGGACGCTGCGCGAGCCGGTGCTGCGCGCGGTGGCGGCGGTGTGCGCGGAGGCCGGGCTGACGGTGCCGGAGGTGCCGGGCCTGGCGGCCGTCGGCGGCCGGGCCGGCCGGGACGGCGTGCACACCGAGGCGCTCGGCCCGCTGCTGGCCGAGCTGCAGGTGCTGGCCCGCGCGCACCCGGGCGCGACGTGGTGACGGCCGTGGCCGGGGCGCGCGCGCCGGGCGGGACGACGGCCTGGGAGGTGGCGGCGGCCGTGCCGGACCCGGAGCTGCCGATGCTGACCCTGGCGGACCTGGGCGTGCTGGCCGAGGTCGCGCAGGACGGCGGCACCGTGACCGCGTGGCTCACCCCGACGTACTCGGGCTGCCCCGCGGTCGCCGAGATGGCCGCCGACGTGGACCGGCGGCTGCGCGCGGCCGGGTTCGCGGACGTCCGGGTCCGGCTGCGGCTCGACCCGCCCTGGTCGACCGACCTGATCACCCCCGAGGGCCGGCGCAAGCTCGCCGAGGCCGGCATCGCCCCGCCCCGGCCCGGCGCCGCCGCCGGCCGGGGCACCGGCGGCGGCAGCACACCGCTGAGCCTAGGCCCGACCCGGCTCGCGGCCGCCGGCGCTCCCGTCGCGGCCGCGCCCGTCGGCTGCCCGCTGTGCGGCGGCACCGACACCGAGGAGCTGTCCCGCTTCGGCTCCACCGCCTGCAAGGCGCTGTGGCGCTGCCGGGACTGCCGCGAGCCCTTCGAACGCGTCAAGGAGATCTGAATGGCCGCCGTCCCCTCCGCGGACCTGCCCGCCGCCCCGGCCGCCGAGCCGCCCGCCGTGCGCCCCGCCCGCCGCCCGTCCTTCCACGCGCTGCGGATCGCCGGGCTGGAGCGGCTCTGCGAGGACGCCGTCGCGGTGACCTTCGCCGTACCGGAGGGGCTCGCGGAGGCGTTCGCGTTCCGGCCGGGGCAGACGCTGACGCTGCGCAGGGTGGTGGACGGCGTCGACGAGCGCCGCTCGTACTCGATCTGCGCCCCCGTCGGCGGCCCGCTGCGCATCGCCGTGCGCGAGGTGCCGGGCGGGCTGTTCTCCCGCTGGCTGGTGCGCGACGCCCGGCCGGGGGAGGAGGTGGAGGTGCTGACGCCGTCCGGCCTGTTCACCCCGGACCTCGCCGAACCCGCCGACCACGTGCTGCTGGCGGCCGGCTCCGGCATCACCCCGATGGTGTCGATCGCGGCCTCCGTGCTGGCGGCCGACCGCACCTCCACGGTCACCCTGCTCTACGGCAACCGGCGCAGCGACACCGTGATGTTCGCCGACGAGCTGGCCGACCTGAAGGACCGCTACCTGGGCCGCTTCCAGCTGGTCCACGTGCTCTCCCGGGAGACCAGGGACGCCGAACTGCTCAGCGGCCGGCTGGACCCGGAGCGGGTCGCGGCGCTGCTGGCTGCGCTGGTGGACACGGCGGCGGTCGGCCACTGGTGGCTCTGCGGGCCGTTCGGCATGGTCGCCGGGGCGAAGGAGCTGCTCGCCGGGCTGGGCGTCCCGGCGGAGCGGGTGCACCAGGAGCTGTTCCACGCCGAGGACGAGCCGGTCGCCGGGCGTACGGCCGACACCCCGGCCGCCGACGCCGACGGCGCCGCGCACAGCGAGGTCACCGTCGTCCTGGACGGGCGCGGCAGCACCCTCACCCTCCCGTGCGACCGCTCCATCCTGGACGGCGCCCAGCGCTCCCGCCCCGACCTGCCGTTCGCCTGCAAGGGCGGGGTCTGCGGCACCTGCCGCGCCCTGGTGACGCAGGGCGAGGTGGAGATGCGGCGCAACTTCGCCCTGGAGGAGAAGGAGCTGGCGGCCGGCTACGTCCTCACCTGCCAGGCCCGCCCGGTGACGGACCGGGTGACGGTCGACTACGACCGCTGACCAGCGGCCGGGCTACGCGGGCACGACCGCCGGCACCGGGGCCCCGGTCCCGCCCTCGGAGCCGCCCTCGGCCCCGGCCGGGGCGCCGAGCAGCGCGACGATCTCGTTGACCGCCGCGCGGCCGGCCCGGTTGGCGCCGACGGTGCTGGCGGACGGCCCGTAGCCGACCAGGTGGATCCGGGGGTCGGCGGTGGCCCGGGTGCCGGTGAGGGCGATCCCGCCGCCGGGGGAGCGCAGGCCGAGCGGGGCGAGGTGGCCGACCTCGGGGCGGAACCCGGTGGCCCAGACGATCGCGTCGACGGCCAGCTCCCGGTCGCCCCAGGCGACACCGTGCTCGGTGAGCCGGTCGAACATCGGGCGGCGGTGCAGCGCGCCCAGCTCCTCGGCCCGGCGGTAGGCGACCGACGGGCCGAGCCCGGTCACGCTCACCACGCTGCGCACCGGCAGCCCCTGGCGGACCCGCTCCTCGACCTTGGCGACCACGGCGCGCCCGTACTCGGGGGTGAACGGTCCGTCGTGGAGCACGGGCGGGGTGCGGGTGACCCAGACGGTCTCGCCGACCGCCGCGACCTCGGAGAGCACCTGGATCGCCGAGGCCCCGCCGCCGACCACCAGCACCCGCCGGCCGGCGAACTCCTCCGGGCCGCGGTAGGCGGCGTAGTGCAGCTGGCGCCCGGCGAAGTGGCCGGGGTAGTGGGGCAGGAAGGGGCGGGTCCAGGTGCCGGTGGCGTTGATCAGCGCCCGGGCGGACCAGGTGCCGGAGTCGGTGGTGACCAGCAGCCGGGCGTCCGGCCGGGCGGACGCCGAGCGCACCGCCAGCACCTTGACGGGGCGTACGACGGGGAGCGCGTGCTTCGCCTCGTACGCCGCGAAGTACCCCGGGACGACCTCGCGTGCGGGGGCCTGCGGGTCGGGTTCGGGGAGTTCGAAGTCCGGCAGGTCGTGGAAGCCGTGCACGGTGGCCATCCGCAGGGAGGGCGCGCGGTGCGCCCAGGCGCCGCCGGGGGCGCGGTCGGCGTCGAGGACGACGAACCCGCCGTCGGTGTCCGCGCGGTACGGCGCGAAGCCGCGGCGGCGCAGGTGGTAGGCGGCGGACAGGCCCGCCTGGCCCGCGCCGATCACCAGGACGTCGACCCGGCGGCCCGCGTCCGACGCGGTCCCGGGCTCCGACGCGGCACCGAGGGTGGTTGCACCGTAAACAGTCACGCCGGTGAAACATGTGGCGGGCGGGCGGTGTTCCCGCTCGCCCGCCCGTCGTGGGAGCCGTGCCCGCCGCCCGTCGTGGGGCCGCGCCGGCCGGGGGTCAGACCGTGGCCGGGGAGATCACCACCGCGGTGCCGTAGGCGCAGACCTCGGTACCGACGTCCGCCGCCTCCGTGACGTCGAACCGGAACATCAGCACCGCGTTCCCGCCGCGCGCCCTGGTCTGCTCGACCAGCCGCTCCATCGCCTCGTTCCGGCTCTCCACCAGGGTCTTCGTCAGTCCGCGCAGCTCCCCGCCGACCAGCGACTTCAGCGAGGCGCCGATCTGGCTGCCGATGTGCCGGCTGCGCACGGTCAGACCGAAGACCTCGCCGATCACGTGGTCGACCCGGTAACCGGGGATGTCGTTGGTGGTCACCACCAGGACCTGGGCGTCCGGGCGCTGCCCGCCGCCGTACTCGTCGATGTTTGCCATGGGGCCCATCCTGCCGGGAATTCGGACGTCGTCGAACAGAGGCGCGCGGGGCGCGCACGGGAACGCACGGGGCGGTAACGGCGAGAACGCGTAGGGTAGCCGGAACAGACCGGTGATCGGAGGGCCGAAAGGCCGTACCGTAGCCCCATGGGCGAGCGAAGCGATCATCCACAGGGGCCGGGCGCGGCGGAGGACTCCGGTGCGCAGGAGATCGAGGCGACGGTGGTCCTGGGCCTGCGGATCACGAACTGGCCGGCGTTGCGCGCCGCGGCCGTCGCGGCCGTGGAGGAGCTGGACTTCGAGGGCATCGATCCGGCCGGGCAGCGCCGTGAGCTGCTGCGCGAGGTGGCCGAGGACGCCAACGCGGCGCTCGGCGCGCTGCTGCACCCGGACCGGCTGGTGGCGGCGATCCCGGGCGTGGAGGCGATCGGCGGCACGCTGGAGATCAGCCTGACCGAGGACTTCGCGCCCGACTTCGCCGAGCTGTTCCCGCTGGACGGCGGCGACGAGGAGGACGGTGGCGGCGCGGCCGGCGACTGGACGCTCACCCCGCGCACCGCGTGTCTGCTGCACGCCCAGCTGCTCGGGCTGGCCGACGCCGCCTACGACGACCTCGACGAGCACGAGGACGAGCCGGTCGCCGACGGCGAGGAGGCCGACTGGACGGTGTTCGGGCGGCTGCCGCAGCGCACCTGGCGCCTCCACCGGGGCTGGCGCCGCGCCATGGCCCGCACCTTCGACGACCTCGCCGACGACCTCGCGCTCGGCGAGTGGCCGCTGCCGCGCTGCCTGGCGGAGGAGATCGCGCTGCGGATGGCGCTGGTCGACGCCCGGGCGCTGCTCGGCGCGCAGCCCGAGTCGGTCGCCGACATGATGGGCGACCTTCCGGCGGACCTCTACGACTACGACTGGGACGGCTGCCACGACGAACTGTTCGGCGTCTACGGGCCGGACGACGGTGATCCGGAGCTGACCGCGGAGCAGCGCGCCGAACTGCTGCTGACCGCCACCCACCCGGAGGGCTGGTTCCTGCCCTACGACGACGCGGAGGAGCGGGACCCGCACCGCGGCTACCGCCGCTGAGCGCGGCCGCGGGGGCTGGCATGCTGGTCGGGTGACTTCTCCGTTCGACACCCCCGTTCCCGACCCGACGCCCGAGGACCGCGACGCCCGGCCGCAGTACGTGCTGCCGCTGGTGGTCCGGCTGGAGCGCGCGACGCCCCCCGGGCGGACCGACGCGCTGGAGACCTCGGCGCGCGCGGTGCTGACCCTGCTCGCCGACCCCCGCGTCGTCGGGGCCGAGGGGGAGTGGGCGGAGCGGGTCGCGGCCTGGGAGGACGCCCGGATCCGCAAGGTGGTCCGGCGGGCGCGCGGCGGCGAGTGGCGCCGGGCCGGGGAGCTGCCCGGGATCACGGTGACGGGCCGGGAGGCGGAGGTGCGGGTCTTCCCGCCGGTGCCGCTGGACGGCTGGCCGAAGGAACTCGCCAAGCTCCAGGTGTCGGGCACCGACCTGGAGGAGAGCGGTCCGGTGGACGCCCCGGCGCCGGGCGTGCCGGTGCTGTGGCTGAACCCGGAGCTGGAGATGAGCGCCGGCAAGACCATGGCGCAGACCGGTCACGCCGCCCAGCTCGCCTGGTGGCGCCTGGACGAGGCGCACCGCAAGGAGTGGGCGGACAGCGGCTTCGCGCTCGCCGTGCGCACCGCGACCCCGGAGGCCTGGGCGGAGCTGGTGGCCGGGGGTCTGCCCCTGGTCCAGGACGCGGGCTTCACCGAGATCGCCCCGGGCAGCTGCACCGTGGTCGCCGACCACCCGGCGTTGCGCGGCTGACGGCGCGCCGCGCGGGCCGGGAGCCGTCGGCCGGCGGTCGACGGTCGTCAGCGGCGGAGGGTGAGGCGCTCCGTGTGGCAGGCGAGGTCGGTGAGCCTGCGGGTCCAGCCGGTGCCGCTGCGGTCGGTGCCGGCCCGGGCCGCCTCCCCGGGAAAGCCGGGGGCCGCGAAGCCACTCTCCGTCATGCGCAGCCGGGTGTGGTCGCCGGGTTCGGTGGTCAGGGTGAGGGTGACCAGCGTGGCGGCGGCGGAGGTGGCGGCGGCGGTGACGGCGGCCGGGGCGGGGGCCCCGTCGGCCGGGCTCCGGCCGCCGTCGCCCCACGGCCGGCGGAACGCGAGGACGGCGGGCGGCTCCACCCGCTCGACGGGTCCGTGGGCGCCGCCGAGCCAGGCGCCCAGGAACTCCGGCCGGGTGAGCTCCTCCCAGACCCGCTCGCGCGGCGCCGCGATGGTGATCTCACGCTGGATGCTGTCGGCGACCATGCCGTGACCCTCCTCGATCCGTTGCCCGAGGGTCCCACGTCCCGGCCGCCATGTGCAACCTGAGGGTTGCGCGTGGTGGTCCGGCGCCACCGTCCCGCGCGCCGCGCCCCCTCAGGCCGGGTACGCGTGCGTCTGGGCGGCCTTGACGGCGGCCCAGACCGGCGAGCCGGGCGCGAGGCCGAGTTCCGCGGCCGCCGCCGGGGTCAGGTCGGCGGCCATCGGGACGGCCCCCGCCAGGTCGGCCCGCACCTGGTCGCCGTGCAGCTCCAGGCCGGCGACCGTCAGCTCCCACACGTTGCGCGCGCTGCCCTCCGGCCGGGCGGGGTGCAGGGTCACGGCGGAGGGCGGGAACGCCACGAACGCGGGCCCGGACAGCTCCTCGTCCGTCGTCAGCACGGCGCCCTGCGGCAGCGTCACCCGGTGCCCGTCCGCCGTGCCCCGGTAGAGGTTGAGGCCGACCAGCCGGGCGATGTAGTCGGTGCGCGGCCGGCGCGCGATCTCCGCCGGGAGGCCGGACTGCACCTGGCGGCCCTCCTCGATCACCACCAGCCGATCGGCCAGCACCATCGCGTCCAGCGGATCGTGCGTCACCAGCACCGCGACCGCCTCGAACTCCGCCAGGTGGCGGCGCAGCCGGGCCCGGACGTCGAGCCGGGTGCGGGCGTCCAGGGCGGCCAGCGGCTCGTCCAGCAGCAGCAGCCGCGGCCGGACGGCCAGCGCCCGGGCCAGCGCCACCCGCTGCGCCTGGCCGCCGGAGAGCCGGCCCGGCCGGGCGTCCGCGTGCTCGGCCAGGCCCATCCGCTCCAGCCAGACCGCCGCCTCGGCGCGCGCCTCGCGCCGGGAACGGCCCCGGCAGCGCGGGCCGAACGCCACGTTGTCCAGCGCGCTCAGGTGCGGGAACAGCAGGTAGTCCTGGAAGACCACGCCGACCGGGCGCTCCTCGGCGGGGGTGTGCAGCCGCCGCGCAGGGTCCTCCAGGACGCGCCCGTCCAGCCGCAGGTGGCCGTCGCCGAGCGGCAGCAGACCGGCCAGCGCGCGCAGGGCGGTGGACTTGCCGGCGCCGTTCGGGCCGAGCAGCGCGACCACCTCGCCGGGGGCGGCGGTCAGCGCGAGGTCCAGGGTGAAGGCGGCGCGCTCGACCCGCAGCCGGGCGTCCAGGCCGGTGGCGGGGCCGGGGCCGGGGCCGGTGGCGGTGCGGTCGGTCGGGGCGGTCATCGGCGGAAGCCTCCGGGGACGGGGCCCGGGCGGGCCGGCGGCAGGGGCGCGGAAGGTGTCACGGCGTGGTCAGCCAGCGCTCGCGCAGCCCGGCCAGGACCGCGATCGAGACCACCAGCAGCACCAGCGACAGCGCGATCGCCGCCTCCGGGTCCGACTCCATCGCCAGGTAGACGGCGAGCGGCATGGTCTGGGTGCGGCCGGGGAAGTTGCCCGCGAAGGTGATCGTCGCGCCGAACTCGCCGAGCGCCCGCGCCCACGCCAGCACCGCGCCCGCCCCGATCCCCGGGGCGATCAGCGGCAGCGTCACCCGGCGGAACGTCGTCAGCCGGGAGGCGCCCAGCGTCGCGGCGGCCTCCTCGTAGCGCGGATCGGCGGCGCGCAGCGCACCCTCGACGCTGATCACCAGGAACGGCATCGCGACGAACGCCTCGGCGATCACCACACCGGTGGTGGTGAACGGCAGGGTCAGGCCGAACGCGGAGTCCAGCCAGGAGCCGACGATGCCGCGCCGGCCGAGCACCAGCAGCAGCGCCACGCCGCCGACCACCGGCGGCAGCACCAGCGGCAGCGTCACCAGGGCCCGGATCAGCCGCCGGCCCGGCAGTTCGGTGCGGGCCAGCAGCCAGGCCAGCGGCACCCCCAGCACCAGCGACACGCCCGTGGCCGCCGTCGCGCAGACCAGCGACAGGCGCAGCGCCTCCCACACCTGCGGGCTGGTGAGCTGGTCGGACAGCGTGCTCCACGGTGCCCGGACCAGCAGCCCGACCAGCGGCAGGACGAGGAACGCCAGGCCGAGCAGCGCCGGGAGCAGCAGGGCGGCCGGCACCCGGTGCGCCCGCCGGCGCCGTCGGCGCGGCGGGCCGTCGGCGGGGTGGGTGCGGTCGGCGTCGTCGGCGTCGTCGGCGTCGTCGGTGCGGCGGATCACGGCGCCTGGAAGCCCGCCGCGGTCAGCACCTGCTGCGCCTCGGGCGACCGGACGTAGGCGACGAAGGCGGCGGCGCCGCCCTTGTTCGGGGCCTTGGCCAGCGCGGCGATCGGGTAGTCGTTCACGGCCTTGGCGGCCTCGGGGAAGTCCACGCCGTCGATCTTCCCGGAATCGGCCCGCACATCGGTGCGGTACACCAGCGACGCGTCGACCTCGCCCAGTTCGACCTTGGTCAGCGCGCCCTTGACGTCCTGCTCCAGGGTGACCGGGGTGAGGTCGACGTTCGCGGCCTTGAGGGCGGTCAGCGCGGCGGCGCCGCAGGGCACCTCCTTGGCGCAGAGTGCGACCTTCACGCCGGGGGCGGCCAGGTCGGCCAGGGCGGCGAGGTGCTTGGGGTTGCCCTTGGGGACGGCGATGGTGAGGGTGTTGCGCACGAAGGTCGCCGGGTCGCCGGCGGCGCCGCCGGCGTCGGTGACGGTCTTCATGGTGGCCGCGCTGGCGGCGGCGAAGACGTCGGCGGGGGCGCCGGAGTTGATGCTGGCGGCGAGGGCCGAGCTGCCGCCGAAGTTGAAGCCGACCTTGGTGCCGGGGTGGGCGGCCTCGAACTTCCTGCCGAGGTCGGTGAAGGTCTCCTTGAGCGAGGCGGCCGCGAACACGGTGACCGTCCCGGAGACCTGGGGGGCACCGGCGGTGGCCGAGTCCGTGGCCGCGTTCCCGGTGGTGCCCGAACCGCCGTCGCTGCCGCAGGCGGTGGCGCCGAGCACGAGGGTGAGGGCTGCGGCGCCGGCGGCGGTGAGTCTGCGGATGGTCATGGCCTTGCTTCCCCTCCTGGGCGCGCCGCGGGGGCGCGGAGCAACGGCCGCATCTGCGGCCTTTATGCCGATCATAGTGCCGCAGTTGCGGGCCCTGGATCCCCTGTTCCCTCGCAGGCGCCAGGGCCCGGCCGATCGGCGCGTACGCGCCGTCCCGCTGCCGTCCCGCTGCCGTCCCGCCGCGGGCGCGCCGTCCGGCCGCCGGAAA
This sequence comes from Kitasatospora sp. NPDC059462, assembly GCF_042749955.1. Classification (NCBI taxonomy): domain Bacteria; kingdom Bacillati; phylum Actinomycetota; class Actinomycetes; order Kitasatosporales; family Streptomycetaceae; genus Kitasatospora; species Kitasatospora sp. NPDC059462. The sequence goes on from NZ_JBHYUU010000052.1 coordinate 20,492, forward strand.
ACCCTTCGCGCGGGGTCGCGCCGCAGCGGGAGAGTGGCCCCGTCCGTCCACCAGTCCGTCCGCGCACCGGCCGACCGGCCGAGCCCGGGGAGGAGTACGCCCATGTCCACGCTGCGGGTCACCGCCGAGCGGCTGACCGTTCTGGAGCACCCGAACGCCGATGCCCTCGAACTGGCCCAGGTCGGCCTCTACCGCGCGGTGGTCGCCAAGGGGGCGTTCCGCACCGGCGACTGGGCCGTGTACATCCCGGAGCAGGCCGTGCTGCCGGCCCCGCTGATCGCCGATCTCGGCCTGACCGGGCGGCTCGCCGGGAGCGGGGCGGACCGGGTCAAGGCGGTGCGGCTGCGCGGCGAGCTGTCGCAGGGCATCGTCTGCCGGCCCGCCGCCCTGGCCGGCACCGACCTGCGGGCGGCCGCCGCGCGCGGCGAGGACTTCGCCGCGCTGCTGGGCGTCACCAAGTGGCAGCCGCCGGTGCCGACCACGATGAGCGGCGACGTCGTGCCCGCCCCGGACCTGCTGCCCTGGGTGGAGGTCGAGAACCTCAAGCGGTTCCCGGACGTCTTCGAGCCCGGCGAGCCCGTCGTGGTGACCGAGAAGCTGCACGGCAGCTGCTGCCTGGTCACCTACGACGCCGCCACCGGCGAGGTGTGGGTCTCCTCCAAGGGCGTCGGCGCGCGCGGGCTGGCGCTCGTCGAGGACGAGCGCAACCTCTACTGGCGGGCGGTGCGGGCGCACGGGGTCGCGCGGGTCGCGGCGCGGCTGGCCGAACGCCTGGGCGCGCAGCGGGTCGGGATCTTCGGCGAGGTCTACGGCGCGGGCGTGCAGGACCTCACCTACGGCGGGTCCGGGCGCGGCGCGGAGCCGGGCTACGCCGCCTTCGACGTCTCGGCGGTGTCCGGCGGGCGGCTGCGCTGGCTGCCCGCCGCCGAACTGCTGGACGGCGAACTGCCGTTGGTGCCAGAGCTGTGGCGCGGGCCGTTCGCGGCCGACACCGTGCCGGCGCTCGCCGAGGGGCGCGAGACGGTCTCCGGGCGCGGGCTGCACCTGCGCGAGGGCGTGGTGGTCCGGCCGCTGGCCGAGCGGTACAGCCCGGTGCTGGGCGGCCGCGCCATCGCCAAGGCGGTCGGTGACGCCTACCTGACCCGCAAGGGCGGCACCGAGTACGAGTAGGGCCCCGGGGCGTGAACGGTTCGGCGCGCGCCGTGAGGCGTCCGCCGAGCCGCTCCATACGCTCCTTCTGCTGTGATTACCACTCAGTTACGTTGGAAGTGGATGGAAGTGGGACGAGGGGAACGACCGAGGAGGGGACATGGCGCAGACCTTCGCCGCCGTCACCGTGGCTGCGGCCGCCGGAGCCGCCGGTTCGCAGCGGATACCGGGCCCGCCCGGACTGCCGCTGGTGGGTTCGCTGTTCGACCTGACCCGCCGCCCCCTGCGGACGTACCTCGACGCCCGCCGCGACTACGGTGACGTCGTGCGCTTCGTGGCCGGACCGCCCGGGCTGCGCGTGGAGTTCCACGCCGTCTTCTCCCCGGAGGGCGCCCACCAGGTGCTCGCCGGCCAGGCCGCCAACTTCCGCAAGGACAACAGCTTCTACGACGAACTGCGGACGAGCCTCGGCAACGGCCTGCTGACCAGCCAGGACGGCGACTACCAGCGCCAGCGCCGGCTGATCCAGCCGCTGTTCACCCGCCGCCGGGTGGACGGCTACGCGCGGGCCGTCGGGCTGGAGTGCCGGGCGCTCGCCGACCGGTGGCGGGCGGCGCCCGACGGGGTGGTGGACGTCGCCGGGGAGATGTCGCGCTTCGCGCTGCGCACGGTCTCCCGGATCCTGTTCGGATCGGACGTGGAGGCGGCGGTCGACGTGGTGCACCGCAGCTTCCCGGTGCTGGGGGAGTTCGTCCTCGAACGCGGGTTCGCGCCGGTCAGGTTGCCGCTCTCCTGGCCGACGCCGGCCAACCGGCGCGGCGGTGCGGCGCGCCGTGACCTGTACGCGGTCTGCGACCGGATCATCGCGGATCGGGCCCGGCGGGCGGAACGGTTCGGCGGGGCCCACCACGGCCCGGACGGCACCGGTGGAGCGGGCGGTCCGGGTGGAACGGAGGACCTGCTGGAGCTGCTGACACGGGCCCGGGGCGAGGGCGGCGAGCGGCTGGACCCGGACGAGCTGCGCGACCAGGTGCTGATCTTCCTGCTCGCCGGGCACGAGACCACCGCGACCTCGCTCGCCTTCGCGCTGTTCCTGCTGGCCAAGCACCCCGAACAGCGCCGGCTGGCCCAGCAGGAGGCGGACGCGGTGCTCGGCGGCCGCGAGCCGGTGGCCGCCGACCTGGAGGCGCTGCCGTATCTGACCCGGGTGCTGAAGGAGGCCATGCGGCTCTACCCGCCCGCCTCGCAGATGGGGCGCCGCTCGGTGGCGGAGTCGGTGGTCGACGGGCACGTCATCCCGGCCGGAGCCCAGGTGATCCTGGCGCCCTGGGTGACCCACCGGCACCCCGCCCACTGGGAGGAGCCCGATCGCTTCGACCCGGACCGCTTCCTGCCCGAGCGGGAGAGGGCCCGGCACCGCTACGCCTGGTACCCGTTCGGCGGCGGGCCGCGGGCGTGCATCGGGCAGCATTTCTCGATGCTGGAGTCGGTGCTGGCGCTGGGCGCGCTGCTGCGGGACTTCGACCTGGAGGCGATCGACCACGGGGTGCGGCTCGGCCAGGGCATCACGCTCCAGGTGAAGAGCCCGATGCGGGTCCGGCTGACGCCGCGCGGCTGAGCCACCGCGAAAGCGCGCACGGAAGCGTGCAGCGAAGCGCGGGCGGGCGTGCAGCGAATCGCGGGCAGGGAAGCGCGGGCGGGGAAGCGCGCACGCACGGAATTCGCAAGAACGTGCGCACCGGAATGTGCACGCGCGGATGAACACGCGAATGCGTGAGCGAATTCGCGAACGAACCACCGCGCGATGCATTGCCGGGATTCACAGCGGGCAGGAGGACGGAGCAGCCATCGCGCGCGGGTGCGTCATGGCTGCTCCGGCCGGTGGTCGCCGGCCGGGCTTCGGAATGCCGATGTCCGAGGGGGCGGCATGGCGGGCGCGCCGGATTGTCGGGGGGATCAGCGGCCGAACGGCTTTTCCGGGGCCGAATCGGCAGAATTCGACCGGGTGTTCACGGAACTGCTGCCGAGGCTCCACCGGGCGGCCGCGCGGCTGCTCGGAAATCCGTTCGGCGCGGGGGACGTCGTGCACGAGACGTATCTGCGCATCGCCCGGCGCCCCGCCCGCTTCCTCGGCCATCCGCGGCCCTACGCCTACGCGTTCACCGCCATGGTCAACGTGGTCCGCGACGAGTGGCGCCGCGACCGCCGCCGGCTGGTCCCGTTCGAGGCGCTGGAGGACGTCGAGGCGCTCGGCGGCGAGGCCGGCGGGCAGGCCGAGCTGCAGGCGCACTGGGAGGTCGTGCGGCTGCTGGGCTGCCTGACGGCCAAGCAGGCCCGGGCCGTCCTGCTGGTCGACCTCGACGGGTACGGTCTGGAGGAGGCCGCCGCCCTGCTCGGGGTCCACCGCTCCACCCTGGCCCTCACCCGGCGGCGGGCGCTGGAGCGGCTGCGGACCGTCCTCGAACGGGAGCGCGAGACGGCCGACGGGTCCGGCTCAGGCTCAGGCTCCGGGCGGGGCCCCGACGCGCCGGACTGACGGTCTGTCAGCTGGCGCCCCGCTCCCGCCCGTACGCTGAACCGTGATCACCTACGAGGAGCACCGGCTCCGCTCCCTGGCGGACCAGGGCCGGTGGATCGAACTGCTGGGCGCCTACCGGCAGGCCCGGGCCGCCGCCGTCGCGCTCGACCCGGTGGCCGGCGGTGCCGGCGGTCTGTTCCGTGCCCCGGGCGGTCCCGCGCAGGGCCGGGCCGCCGCCGCGACCGCCCCGCTCGGCCACCTGATCGCGTACGCCGCGCCGCCCGAGGTGGCGGCCCGGCTGTTCGACCCGGACGGCGGGCCCGGCACCGCCGCCGACGTCACCGACCACGACGCCGGACCGCTCTGGGAGGTGCTGGCGACCCGGCACTCCTGGCGACGGCTCGCCCCGCTGCTCGGCCCGCCCCCGGTGCGGCGGCTGGTCGCGCAGACCCGGGTGCTGCTCGGCGAGGACCTCTCCCGGGACGCCGAGCCGGACCGGGAGGGCGTCCCGCTGCGGCTGGAGCCGTGGGAGGCGGCGGGCCGCACCGAGGGCGCGCCGGTGCGCGAGTACCTGCGCGACGGCGGTGCGCGCAGTGCGCTGCTGACGCTGCCGGCCAGCCGCGAGGGGCTGGCCCCGGTGGAACTGCCCGCGCCCGGCACCCGGCTGCCCGGGCAGCCGGCCACCCGGGCGCTCGCCGAGCTGGCGGGGTGGGCGCGGGCGGTCTGCGTCCGGGGGTCGGCGCCGTGCGCCGCCGCGCAGCTCGCGCCCGGGCGGCTGGTCACCGGCGGGTACCTGCCGTTCGTGCTCGCCTGGCCGGCGCTGGTGCAGGCGGGCGTCACGGGCCGGGCGCACGGCGCGGCGCACGGGCGGCTGGCGCTGTGGCGGGTGCTGGCGGCGATGACCGGGGCCCGGCGGCCGGGGTGGGCGGACCGGGCGGACCTGGTGGACCGGGCGGAGGTGGGCGCCCTGGTGGCCCGGATGCGCTGCTTCACCTGGGAGGACCCGGCGGACCGGCTGCGCCACCTGCACCTCGCGCTGGAGGACCCGGCGAGCGGCCTGAGCTGGGCGCTCAGCGGGTCCGAGGAGGTCTGAGGGCGGTGCGGGCACGGCGAACCCCCGGTCCGGCGCCTTTCCGGGGGGTTGGGCGGGGCGCCGGACCGGGGGAGTCAGGGGGTGGGGCGGCCGGGACGGCCGGGGCTCAGGCGGCGGCCGCCGGTACCACCGCCGGCGCCGCGGGCGCCGCGGCAGGCCCGGCGGCGCCGTGGCCGTGGCCGTCGGCGTCGTGACCGTCGGCGTCGGCGTCGGCGTCGGCGTCGAGCAGCGTCCGCTCGTCGAACGGCACCGCGCCCGTCAGCACCCGCCGGGCCCGCTCGCGGTCGAACTCCCCGGTCCACTGGCCGATCAGCACGGTGGCGACGGCGTTCCCCGCGAAGTTGGTCAGCGCCCGGGCCTCGGACATGAAGCGGTCGATGCCGACGATCAGCCCGACCCCGTCCACGAGGGCCGGCTTGTGCGACTGCAGCCCGCCGGCCAGGGTGGCCAGCCCGGCGCCGGTGACCCCGGCCGCACCCTTGCTGGCGATCACCATGAAGACCAGCAGCGACAACTGCTCGCCGACCGACATCGGCTTGTCCAGCGCCTCCGAGATGAAGATCGAGGCCATGGTGAGGTAGATCGCCGTGCCGTCCAGGTTGAAGCTGTAGCCGGTCGGGACGGTGATGCCGACCACCGGGCGGCTGACGCCCAGGTGCTCCATCTTGGCGATCAGCCGGGGCAGCGCGCTCTCCGAGGACGAGGTGGAGAGGATCAGCAGGAACTCCCGGCCCAGGTAGCGCAGCAGGGCGAGGACGTTGACGCCCGCGACCAGCCGCAGCAGCGTGCCGAGCACCACGACCACGAACAGCGCGCAGGTCAGGTAGAAGCCGATCATGATGACGGCGAGGCTCTTCAGCGCGGCCGTGCCGGTGGCGCCGACCACCGCCGCCATCGCCCCGAAGGCGCCGACCGGCGCCACCCACATGATCATCGCCATCACCCGGAAGACCAGCCGCTGCACGTGCTCGACGCCGCGCAGCACCGGCGCGCCGGCCGGGCCCATCGCCTGCAGGGCGAAGCCGGTCAGCAGGGCCACCAGCAGGGTCTGCAGCACCTTGCCCTCGGTGAGGGCGGAGAGCAGGGAGGTCGGGATCATGCCGAGCAGGAAGTCGGTGGTGGACTGCGCGCCGCCCGCGGCCGCCTGGGCGTGGCCGGACTTGGCGAGCGCGGCGGTCAGGTGGAGGCCGTCGCCGGGCTCCAGCAGGTTGCCGACCAGCAGGCCGATGCCGAGCGCCACGGTGGACATCGCGAGGAAGTAGCCGAGCGCCAGGCCGCCGACCCGGCCCACCTTGGCGGCCTTGGTCACCGACCCGATGCCGAGCACGATGGTGCAGAAGATGACCGGGCTGATCATCATCTTGATGAGGTTGACGAAGCCCGTGCCGACCGGCTTGAGCTCCACCGCGAAGCCCGGTGCGGCCAGGCCCACCACGACGCCCGCGATCACCGCCGCGATCACGGCGAGATAGAGGTAGTGGGTGCGGTCCTTCGCTCTGGCGCCCGTCCCCGCTGCTGTTCCGGTGATCGACATCCGCGGCTCCTTCGCCGTGCTGTGCCCGCCCGGCGCGCCTGCACGGGGGTGCGCGGCCGGACGGCTTCCTGGCGGCCCCGGGTGGTGGGCCGCTCCGACTATGCGGCCGGGCGTGACGCCGGTCACGCTTGCGTTCATAGAGTTCACGCGGGCACCGGGCGGCCGGCACCGGCGGCCGCCGTGGGCGCCCGGGGACGCCGCGGCCGTGGTGCACACTGACAGGCATGTCCGCGCGTCCCCTCCCTCCGCCGCGCCGGCTGGTGCGCAGCCTGGCCGGACAGCTCTTCGTCGTCCAGGTGGTCATCGTCGCCGCCGTGGTGGCCGGCGGGGCGGTGCTGGCGTACCTGTTCACCGCCGACCGCGCGGAGGACGCCGCCCGCCGCCAGGTCACCGCCGTCGCCCGCGCCGTCGCCGACTCCCCGGACGTGCTCGCCGCCGTCACCGCGCCCGACCCCACGGCCGTGCTCCAGCCGTACGCCGAGCGGGTGCGGGCCGACACCGGGGTCTCCTTCGTCACCGTGATGGACACCGGCGGCGTCCGCTGGACGCACCCGCTGCCCGAGCAGATCGGGCGCACCTTCCTCGGCCACATCGACTGGGCGCTCGCCGGGCAGACCCGCAGCGAGACCTACACCGGCACGCTCGGCCCCTCGGTGCGGGTGGTCACCCCGGTGGCGGACGGGCGGGGCCGGGTGGTCGCCCTGGTCAGCGCGGGCATCACGGTGCAGTCCATCTCGGCGCGGCTGCGCGGGCCGCTGCTCGCCCTGGCCGGTGTCGCGGCGGGCGCGCTGGCGATCGGCGGGATCGGCACCTACCTCGCCAACGCCCGGCTGCGGCGGCACACCCACGGCATGGGCCCGGTCGAGCTCAGCCACCTCTACGAGTACCACCAGGCCACCCTGCACGCCGTGCGGGAGGGGCTGGTGCTGCTCGACCGTGACCGCCGGGTGGTGCTCTGCAACGACGCCGCGCGTGAACTCCTCGGCCTGGCCGGGGTGGTGGAGGGCCGGCCGGTCGCGGAGCTGGGCCTGCCGGGAGCGCTGGTGGCCGCCGTCTCGGGGGCCGGGCCGGTCCGTGACGAGGTGCACCTGACGGCCGAGCGGGTGGTGGTGCTCAACACCTCCACCATCGGCACCGGCCTCGGCCGCGTCCTCACCCTGCGCGACCACACCGAACTCCAGTCGCTCAGCGGCGAACTGGACTCGGTGCGCGGGTTCACCGAGGCGCTGGGCGCACAGGCGCACGAGGCCGCCAACCGGCTGCACGCCGTCGTCTCGCTGATCGAACTCGGCCGCCACCGCGAGGCGGTGGAGTTCGCGACCGCCGAACTCGCCCTCGCCCAGCGGCTCACCGACCGGGTGGTGGCCGCCGTCGGCGAGCCCGTCCTGGCCGCCCTGCTGCTCGGCAAGGCCGCCCAGGCGGCCGAACGGGGCGTGGAGCTGACGCTCACCCCGGACAGTTCCATCGACGACGGGGTGCTCCCCGCGCACCTGAGCGCGCGCGACCTCATCACCGTCCTCGGCAACCTGATCGACAACGCCGTGGACGCCGCCATCGCGGGCGCGGGCGCGAGCCCCGAGCCGCCGGAGGTCACCGTCACCGCCCGGATCGACGGCGAGCACCTGCTGCTGAGGGTCGCCGACACCGGCGCCGGCATCGCCCCGGACGCGGTCGACGACGCGTTCCGGCGCGGCTGGAGCACCAAGGCGGACCGGACCGGGGGCGGCCACGGGCGCGGACTCGGGCTCGCCCTCGTCGCGCAGGCCGCCCGGCGCAACGGCGGCACCGTCGAGGTCGGCCGGGAGCGCGGCGCCGTCCTCACCGTCCGGCTGCCGCTCGACCGTCCGGCGCGCGCCGGGGGCACGGAGGGGGCGATGGGCACGGAGGGCACGGAGGGCACGGAGGGTGCGGACGGCGCGGGGGAGCACGGGCCCGGCGGGCGTGTGGCGGTGGCCCCGTGAGCGCCGCGCGCCCCGCGATCTCCGTCCTGGTCGTCGAGGACGACCCGGTGGCCGCCGCCGCCCACGCCCTCTACGTCGACCGCGAACCGGGCTTCCGCACCGCCGGGACCGTGCACGGCTGCGCCCAGGCGCTGCGCTTCCTGGAACGCGAGCGCGCCGCCGGGCGGCCCGTCGACCTCCTGCTGCTCGACCTCTACCTGCCCGACGGCCACGGCCTCCAGCTCTGCGGCACGCTGCGCGCCGCCGGGCACACCACCGACGTCATCGCCGTCACCTCCGCCCGCGACCTGACGATGGTCCGCCAGGCCGTCTCCGCGGGCGTCGTCCAGTACCTGCTGAAGCCGTTCGCCGCCGCCGCGCTGCACGACCGCCTGGAACGCTACGCCCGCTACCGCGACACCCTCGCCCGGACCGGCCCGGCCACCGGGCAGGACGAGGTCGACCAGGCGCTCGCGCTGCTCCGCGCACCCGAACGCACCGCCCTGCCCAAGGGCCTGTGCGCACCGACCCTGGACACCGTCGCCGGGGTGCTGCGCACGGCCCGCACCGGCCTGTCCGCCGCCGCCGCGGGCACGGCGGCCGGGGTCTCGCGGATCACCGCGCGCCGTTACCTGGAGCACCTGGTGGACACCGGTCTCGCCGCCCGCGAGCCCCGGTACGGCACCGTCGGCCGCCCGGAGCTGTGCTACCGCTGGACCGGCGCCGGCCGCCACGGCGGTGCCGACGGCGGTACCGGCATCCAAGGCGGCGGAGGTCGGCGGGAATTCCCGTGATCATGACGGTTGTTGACGCCGTGACAGCAGCCGTCGTGTGAGAAGGGCCTCCCGTGCGCGCCATCCGGATCGACCGCTTCGGCACCCCCGACGTCCTGCGGGTCGTCGACGTCCCCGAGCCCGAGCCGGCTCCCGGCGAGGTGCTGATCCGGGTCGCCGCGACCGCCGTCAACCCGGTCGACGAGAAGACCCGGGAGGGCGCCATCGGCGAGGGGACGCCGCCGCTGCCGATGACGCTCGGCTGGGAGCTGGCGGGCACCGTGGTCGACGGCGGCGACAGCGGACTGCGTGCCGGGGAGCCCGTCGTGGCGATGTCCCACCAACTCGCCTCCGGCCGCGGGACGTGGGCGGAGCTGGTCGCGCTGCCGGCCGCGGCGGTGGCCCGCGCGCCCAGGACGGCCGGCCCGGCCGCGGCGGCCACCCTGCCGCTGCCCGGGCTGACGGCCTGGCAGACCCTCGACTGGCTGGCGGTGGAGGCCGGTGAGCGGCTGCTGGTCGCCGGCGCGGGCGGAGCCGTCGGCGGGCTGGCGCTGCAGATGGCCCGGGCGCGCGGCGTCGAGGTGGACGCCCTGGTCTCCCGGGACGAGCAGGCCGCCTTCGCCCGGGCGCACGGCGCCGGACTGGCCACCACCGACCGCCGCGCCCTGCGCGAGGGCGGCTACGACGCCGTGTTCGACACCTTCGGGGCCTTCGTCACCGGGGCGGTGGCCGACGGCGGCCGCTACGCCTCGATCGCCACCCAGGCGGGCCCGGTCCCCGACCTGTCCGGCCGGGGCGTGCGCACCACCGTCCACCAGGTGCGCGAGGACGGCGCGGCGCTCGGCGAGCTCGCCCGGCTGGTCGACGCCGGGGCGCTGCGACCACGGGTGCACGCCGTGTTCGCCCTGGAGGAGGTCCGCCGGGCGCACGAGCGGTTCCGGCGCGGCGGGCTGAACGGGAAGCTCGCCCTGGTGTTCTGAGCGGCGGGTGCGGTGCCCGATGGGTGCGGTGCCCGTCGGGGTCAGCGGGTGACGAACTGGGTGAGCAGGGCCTGCACCTCGTAGATGTCCACGCCCTTGGTGAAGTTCTTGGAGATCGGCAGTGCCGCGCCCGACACCCAGATCTTCAGCTCGGCGTCCAGGTCGAAGTTCCCGGCGGTCTCCACGGCGAAGTGGGTGATCGAGCGGTAGGGGATCGAGTGGTACTCGGTCTTCTTGCCGGTGATGCCCTGCTTGTCGACCAGGATCAGCCGGCGGTCGGTGAACAGGAAGGAGTCGCGCAGCAGTTGGTACGCGGCGTGCACCTGCTCGCCCTCGCCGAACAGCCGGGCGAACTCCTTCTGGGCCTCGTCGTTGTCGACCCGGTGGGCGTTGCCGAAGAGCGCCACATCGGCTCCTTCCGTCGGGCACCCGGGGCGGGTGCGGAGGGTCCCGAGTCTGGCACGCCCCCGATCATGCCGGGGTGGCGGGCTCGTCCGCGGTCCGTTCGGCGAGCGCGAGGTAGCGGTCGTCGGCGTCCGTGTAGGAGACGAGGCGCCAGCCGGCGGCGGCGAGCAGGGGGCGCAGCCGGGGCTCGGCGCGCAGGTCGTCCGGGGTGACGGCGCGGCCGTGGCGGGCGGCGAGGGCGGCCCGGCCGACGGGGTGGAACAGCGCGAGCCGGCCGCCGGGGCGCACCACCCGGGCCAGTTCGCCGAGGGCGCGGAGCGGGTCGGGCAGGTGGGAGAACAGCCCGGCGGCGAAGACGGCGTCCAGCGCGGCGTCGGGCAGCGGGAGCCGGGCACAGTCGGCGAGCAGCAGGCGGGCGGCGCCGGGGTGGCGGGCGGCGGCCTCGTGCAGCATCTCCGGGGTGACGTCGACGCCGAACACCCGGCCCGCCGGCCCGACCGCGGCGCGCAGCGGCGGCAGGGCGCGTCCGGTGCCGCAGCCCGCGTCGAGCACCGAGTCGCCCGGGCGCAGGGCGAGTTCGGCGACGGCGGCGGCGTAGCGCGGGCCGTCGTCGGGGAACTTGGCGTCCCAGCCGGCCGCGCGCACGGCGAAGAACGCGCGCGTGCGGGCCAGTTCGGCGGCGTAGGCGTCGGGGGCGGCGTCAGGGTCGAGGCCGGCGTCGGTGTCGAGGTCGGCGTCGGTGTCGAGGCCGGGCGAGGGCCGGGCGGGCGTGGAGGGCGGCATGCGGCGAGGGTAGCGCGGGGCGGGGCGGGGCAGGGCCGGGCGCGTGCGGAGGCCGGGCGTGACCTCCGGACGGCTCGCTCGTTGGGGAAACGGGCCCGATGTCACCCGCACGGGTGGTTCCGGCGACCCGGGGGCGGATCCGGACGGACCGGAGAAGTAAGGTTAGCCTCACCTAATTTCTTGGGAGTCCGTCTTGACGCTCGCCGCTGAGCCCGCCACCGGTCCGACCGTCCCCGCCCCCGCCGCCCAGGACCCCGCCGCCCCGGCCGCCGCCGTCCTGCGGCGCCAGCGCGTGCGCGAATCCGCCGCCCGCACCTACGCGCGCTCGTTCCCGATCGTCCCCGTGCGTGCCAACGGCATGACCGTCGAGGGCGCCGACGGCCGCCGCTACCTCGACTGCCTCTCCGGCGCCGGCACCCTCGCGCTCGGCCACAACCACCCCGTCGTCCTGGAGGCGATCCGCCGCACCCTCGACAGCGGCGCCCCGCTCCACCTGCTCGACCTCGCCACCGCGGAGAAGGACGACTTCACCACCGCCCTGTTCGAGAGCCTGCCGCCCGCCTTCGCCGACGGCGCGCGGGTGCACTTCTGCGGCCCGGCGGGAACGGACGCGGTCGAGGCCGCGCTCAAGCTGATGCAGACCGCCACCGGCCGCTCCGGCGCCCTCGCCTTCACCGGCGCCTACCACGGGATGACCGCCGGCGCCCTCGCGCTCACCGGCAACGTCGCCGTCAAGGAACCGCTGCCCGGCGGCGGCGAGGTGGTCCGGCTGCCCTACCCCTACGGCTACCGCTGCCCGTTCGGGGTCGGCGGGCGGGCCGGCGCCGACCTGTCCGCCACCTACGTCGAGCGGCTGCTCGACGACCCGTCCGGCGGCGTCGTCCCGCCCGCCGCGATGATCCTGGAAGCCGTCCAGGGCGAGGGCGGCGTCGTCCCCGCCCCCGACGACTGGCTGCGCGCGATGCGCCGGATCACCGCCGAACGCCGCATCCCGCTGATCGTCGACGAGGTGCAGACCGGGGTGGGCCGCACCGGCGCGATGTGGGCGGTCGAACACAGTGGGATCGTGCCGGACGCGATGGTGCTCTCCAAGGCGATCGGCGGCAGCCTGCCGCTCGCCGTCGTCGTCTACCGCGAGGAGTACGACGGCTGGCGGCCGGGCGCGCACACCGGCACCTTCCGCGGCAACACGCTCGCCATGGCGGCCGGCGCCGCCACCCTGCGTCACGTCGCCGCCCACGGGCTCGCCGAACGGGCGGCGGTGGTCGGCGAGCGGATGACCGGACGGCTGCGGGCGCTCGCCGGCGAACTGCCCGTGATCGGCGAGGTCCGCGGGCGCGGGCTGATGATCGGCGTCGAGCTCGTCGACCCGGCGGCGGAACCGGACGCCTGCGGGGCGCGGCCGGCCGCCCCCGCACTCGCCGTCCGGGTGCGCGAGGCGTGCCTGGCGCGCGGGCTGATCGTCGAACTCGGCGGCCGGCACGACGCCGTCCTGCGGCTGCTGCCGCCGCTCACCATCACGGACGAGCAGGCGGCCGCGGTGCTGGACCGGCTCGCCGACGCCGTCGCGGCGGCCTCGGACCCGGCGGCCTCCGCGTGAGCGCGGACGATCCGGACGGCGCGGACCGCGTGGACGGCCCGGGCGGCGGGCGGCGGCCGGACGCGCTGGCCGGCGGCGTCGGAGGGCCCGCCGCACTCGGCCCGCTGCTCGCCACCGTCCTCGACGCACTGGAGACCGGCGCCACCCGGCGCGGCGGCCCGCTGCCCGAGGGCCGTCCCGAGGACCTCGCCGCCCGGACCGTCGAGGCGCTCGCCGCCGCCCACGGCCCCGGCTCCCTCGCCCGGCTCACCGAACTCCTCGCCCACGGCGCCGCCGACCCCGCCGACCCCTACTGCGCCGCCCACCTGCACTGCCCGCCGCTCGCCGTCGCCACCGCCGCCGACCTCGCCGTCAGCGCCCTCAACCCCTCCCAGGACTCCTGGGACCAGGCCCCCGCCGCGACCGCGCTGGAGACCGCGCTGCTCGCCGAACTCGCCGCCCTCGTCGGCTACGACCCGGCCCACGCCGCCGGCGTGCTCACCTCCGGCGGCACCGAGTCCAACCTCATGGGCCTGATGCTGGCCCGCGACCAGAAGCTCGACGGCATCGTCGAACTCGACGGCCTCCTCGGCCGGCCCGCCGGCACCCGGCCCCGGATCTTCGCCTCCCGGGCCGCCCACTTCTCCGTCCAGCGGGCAGCCGCCCTGCTCGGCCTCGGCGAACGGGCCGTCGTGCCCGTCGACGTCGACCGTGAACTGCGGATGGACCCCGCCGCCCTCGAACGCGCCCTGGCCGAGGCCGATTGGGCCGGCGCCACCCCGCTCGCCGTCGTCGCCACCGCCGGCACCACCGACACCGGGGCCGTCGACCCGCTGCCCGCCGCCGCCGACCTCGCCGCCCGCTACGGCGCCTGGCTGCACGTCGACGCCGCGTACGGCGGCGGCGCACTGCTCTCCGACCGCCTCGCCCCGCTGCTGGCGGGCATCGAACGGGCCGACTCCGTCTCGCTCGACTGGCACAAGCTGGGCTGGCAGCCCGCCGCCGCCGGGGTCTTTCTCGTCCGCCGCGCCGAGACCTACCTGTCGCTCGCCCGCCGCGCCGCCTACCTCAACCCGGCCGACGACGAAAAGGCCGGCTACCCCAGCCTGCTGGGCCTCTCGCTGCGCACCACCCGGCGCCCCGACGCCTTCAAGCTCGCCGTCACCCTGCGCACCCTCGGCCGCGCCGGACTCGGCCGCCTCGTCGACGCCTGCCACGACCTCGCGCTCGCCGCCGCCGACACCGTCCGCGCGGACCCGGAACTCGAACTGCACGCCGAACCCGTGCTGACCGCGCTGCTGTTCCGCTACCGCCCGGCGGACGCCCGGGACGAGGCCGCCGTCGACCGGGTCAACGCCGCACTGCGCCGCGAACTGCTGCGCACCGGCCGCGCCGTGGTCGGCCGCACCGAACTGCCCGGCGCGGGCCCGGGACGGGTGCGGCTGAAGCTCACCCTGCTCAACCCGCACACCACGCCCGTGGACGTCGCCGGCCTGCTCGGCGAGGTCACCCGGGTCGGCCGGGAAGCTTGGCACACCTTGCGGTAGATCGGCCGGCTCCGCCCGGGGCGCCGGGTTTCGTCACGGGCGGGAGCGGTGGTTGCTGGCCGTTGGTTCGTGGTCGGCGCGGGCCCGGGGCGGGTGCGGCTGAAGCTCATCCTGTTCAACCCGCACACCACGCCCGAGGACGTCGTCGGCCTGCTCGGCGGGGTCACCCGGGTCGGCCGGGAAGCCTGGCACACCTTGCGGTAGGCCGGCCGGCTCCGCCTGGACCGCCGACGCGTGGTCGGCGCGGGCTCGGGATGGGTGCGGCTGAAGCTCATCCTGTTCAACCCGCACACCACCCCGGAGGACGTCGTTGGCCTGCTCGGCGAGGTCGCCCGGGTCGGCCGGGAAGCTTGGCTAGACCGGCCGGCTCCGCCCCGGACTGTCGACGCGTGGTCGGCGCGGGCGGGAGCGGTGGCTGCTGGCCGTTGGTTCGTGGTCGGCGCGGGCCCGGGACGGGTGCGGCTGAAGCTCATCCTGTTCAACCCGCACACCACGCCCGAGGACGTCGTCGGCCTGCTCGGCGAGGTCACCCGGGTCGGCCGGGAAGCCTGGCACACCTTGCGGTAGCCCGGCCGGCTCCGCCCCGGGCGTCGACGCGTGGTCGGCGCGGGCGGCCCGGAGCGCCGGGCTTCGTCACGGGCGGGAGGGGGTGTTGTGGATCGTCGGTTTGTGATCGGCAGTCCCGAAGGGCGTCGTCGCCGGCGGGAGCGGGTGTTGTGGGTCGTCGGTTCGTGGTCGGCGGTGGGGTGGGTGTCGCCTCGGGTTCCCGGTGGCCTCGTCGGTGGGGGCGTCCTCGGAGGCCTCGTGGTCGGGGGTCCCGCCGGGCGTCGTCGTCGGCGCGAGCGGTGGCTGCGGGCCGTCGCTTCGTGGTCGGCGCGGGCGGCCAGGGGCCTCGCGACGGGAGGTCTTGCCGAAGATCGTCATCACGGGCGGCAAGGATGGACCGCCCGCTCGTGGCCGGCCGCGCGGGCGGGGGTTGCCTCGCGGTGGGTGGCCCTGCCGGCGGTGGACCGGCCGGGTCGCGTCGGGTTCAGGGCTGCCGGCCGGTGCCTCCGGCGAGGGCGTCCCAGGGCCCCCAGGGCCCCCGGGGCCCCGGGGCCTACGGGGCGAGCAGGATCTCGCGGCAGCGCTCCCAGGTGGCCGGGTCGGCGGCGGCGAGCAGGCCGTCCTCGCCGCCGGGGGCCTCGGGGCGGTACGGGGTGCCGTCTAGGCGGGCGGAGCGGCCGCCGGCCTCGGTGAGGAGGAGGGAACCGGGGGCGTGGTCCCAGGGCAGGGTGCGCCAGTAGAGGATGAAGTCCATGGCGCCCTCGGCGAGGTCCGGGTACTCGATGCCGGCGGCGTGGCGGCCCGGGGTCATCTCGCCGAAGGCGGTCGTGTTGGCCTCGACCAGGCGGCGGCGGGACGGGTCGAGGAAGCGGCTCTTCACCGAGCCGCGCCACTCGGCCGGGTCGGCGACGGCCGGGGTGCGGGTGAGGCGGTGGCCGTCGCGCCAGGCGCCGGAGCCGAGTTCGGCGGTGTAGGTGGTGGCGGTGACGGGGTGCCGGATCCAGGCGGCGACCGTCCGGCCGTCGCGCACCAGCGAGACCATCACGGCGTACTCGGGACGGCCCGCGATGAAGTTGGAGGTGCCGTCGACGGGGTCGACGAGCCAGGCGGCGGGTTCGGCGTGCAGCGCCCGGGCGAGGTCCGGATCGGCGGCGACGGCCTCCTCGCCCACCACCGGGACCGGCAGCAGCTCGCGCAGCCGCCGGGCGATGATCACCTCGGCCTCCCGGTCGGCGACGGTGACCACCTCGCCCGGGGCCTTCTCCATCACCTCGCCGGCCGCCAGCGCGCGGAACCGGGGCTCCACCACTTCGGCCGAGGCCTCCGCGATGATCTCCGCCACCTTCTCCATCAGCACGTGCCCGCTCCCTTCGCCGGCTACCACTTTCGCACGTCAGTGCGGAGTCGGCGTGCGGCAGGGCGGGCGCAGCCGGCGGCGCTGACAGCTGACAGATTCCGGAGTCTGTCAGCGCCCGCCGGCCCGGCCGCCGGCCGTCAGCCGCCGAGGTGGTGGAACCCCGGGCGGGGGTGCATGAGGAAGTCGTGGTGCGAGATGTTCCAGCCGTACGCCCCGGCCATGCCGAACAGCACCCGGTCGCCCGCGCGCAGGCCGGACGCCGCCGGGGCGCCGTGGGCGAGGACGTCCTTCGGGGTGCAGAGCTGGCCCGTCAGCGTGGCCCGGCCGGTGGTCACGGCCGGGCGCGTCCAGGGGTGCGGCCAGTCGACGACCCGCAGGGTGGTGAACGGCTGGCTGTGGCCCCGGGTGGCCGGGGTGCGCAGGTGGTGGGTGCCGCCGCGGACGACCGCGAAGTCCTCGCCGTGGCTGCGCTTCACGTCCAGTACCTCGGTGGCGTACCAGCCGCAGTACGCGGTGAGCGCCCGGCCCGGCTCGATCCGCAGGAGCGTTCCCGGGTGGCGCTCCAGCAGCCCGCCGAGGCCCTCGCCGAACGCCGCCCAGTCGAAGCGGGCGGCCGGGTCGCCGTAGTCGACGGCCATGCCGCCGCCGACGTTGACCTCCTCCAGCCGGAACGCGTGCCGCTCCGCCAGCCGGGCGGACCAGGCGACGATCTGCCCGGCGAGTGCCAGCTGCTCGGCGGCCGCGAGCCCGCTCGCCAGGTGGGCGTGCACACCGCGCAGCCGCAGGCGCCGCCGGACCGCGCCGAGCGGGCCGAGCGGGCCGACCGGCTCGGTGAGCATCCGCACGGCGGCCTCGGCACGGTCCGGGTCCAGCCCGAACGGCGTCGGCCGCCCGCCCATCGCCAGGGCCACCGAGTCCAACGCGCCCGCGCCGACCGGCAGGTTCACCCGCAGCAGGACGTCCACCACCGCGTCCGGCCGCTCGGCCAGCACGGCGGCGAGCCGGTGCAGCTCCTGCTCGCTCTCCACGTGCCAGCGGTGCACGCCCGCGTCGACCGCGGCGGCGATCTCGGCGGGCGTCTTGCCGGGCCCGCCGAACGCCAGCGGAGCGCCCGGAACTTCGGCCGCGACATGGGCCAACTCGCCTCCGCTGGAGACCTCGTAGCCGTCCACGACGCCGCGCAGTGCGGCCAGCACCGGCGCGTCCGGGTTGGCCTTGGCGGCGTAGTACAGCTCGACGCGCTCCGGCAGGGCGGCCCGGACGGCCGCGGCGTGCGCCCGCAGCGCGGACAGGTCGTAGACGAAGGCGGGCAGTTGCTCCGGCGCCAGACCCGCGACGTGGCGGCGGACGGCCTCGGTCACAGGAGCGGGGGGCGAGGCGGGAGCGACGGGCGAGGCGGGGGCGACGGGCGAGGCGGCAACGGGGCGGGCGGGGGGAGTCATCGGGTCCTTCCGGCGGGAACGGGCGGGGCCTGCACGGGTCGTGGGGCGTGCGCCGCCTCGGCCAGCACCGAGCGGGCCAGCGGCGAGGCGAGCCGGACGTAGTCGGCCGAGCGGTCGGCCTTGCGCCCCCAGCGGGTGAGCAGATTGGCCTTTCCCGGCAGCGGCACGCCCGCCAGCAGTGCGCGCAGCCGCGGCGGGCACCCCTGCGCGGCGGCGCACTCGGCCAGGACGCGGCGCACCGCCTCCCAGAGCGCGCCCTCCGCCGACGGGTGCAGGTCGGCGAGGGCGGCGAGCAGTTCGGCGACGTGGTTGACCAGCAGGCAGTACACCACCCGGTCCCAGCCGCGCTCGGCGTCGTACGCCATCGGCCCGGCCACCTCGGGCGGCAGCGCCGCGAGCAGGGCCGCGTGCCGGTCGGGGACGAGCTTGGTCCCCTCCAGGTCGCGGAAGAGCACCTGGACCGGCCGCCCGGCGGCGTCCACGCCGATCAGCACGTTCTGCAGGTGCGGCTCCAGCACCACGCCGTGGTCGAAGTAGGCGGCCAGCACCGGCGGGAGCAGCAGCCGCAGGTAGGCCGTCCACCAGTCGAGCGCCCGCGCCGGGTCCGCGGTGCCGGGCAGCAGCCGGGAGATGTGCGCGGAGCTGGTCGGGTACTCGTCGGCGACGGCGGCGGCCAGCAGCGGGGTGACGCCGGGGCGCAGCGCGCCGTCGAGGCCCTCGCGGACGATCAGCCCGAACCCCTCGAAGAGCGCCAGGTCGGGCCGGCCGTCGGGGCCGGGCACGGCGAGGGTGCGGTACGCCGGTTCCCGCAGCACGGCCGCGTCCGGGAACCGTCCGGCGAGGTCGGCCAGGACCGGGGCGAGCAGCCGGGTGAGGGCGACGGCGCCGGTCAGCTCGTACGCCGCGTTCTTGCGCAGGCAGTTGGTGATCCGCACGTTGAGGCTGAACTTGAGGAACGCGCCCGCGCCGTACAGGGTCCGCACCGAGGCGGTGGCGGCGAACGGGGCGCCGGCGGGGCCGAGGTCGAGGACGTCCCCGCGTTCCAGGGCGCCCCGCAGCAGCGGGTGGTCGCCGACGAGCCGGTACTGCCAGGGGTGGGCGGGCAGCAGCCGGTAGCCGTCCGGGACGCCGCCCAGGCCGTCCAGCAGCGCGGTCGCGGCGGGGTCGACGGAGAACTCGGCGATCAGCTCCCGCCGCACGGCGAGGTGGCGCAGCGGGAAGGCGGCGCGGGCCTCGGGCGCGTAGTCGCGCCAGTCGCCGTGTTCGGCGGCGCGGGACTTCGGCGCGGGGTGGAAGCGGTGGCCGAACAGCAGGGCCTGCTCGGACTCCAGATAGCGGTCGGGGCCGGGTGCCGGGCGTCCGGCCAGGGCGGTGGCGACGGCGGCGTGGCTGGAGGCGAGTTGGCCGAGGAACTCCTCGTTGACGGTGCCGGTGCGCAGTTCCAGTTCGCCCTGGACGTGCCGGGCGAGCTCGTCCCAGTCCAACGCGCGCCAGCCGTCGGGGTGTTCCTCCTCGACGGGGCCGGTGAAGCGGTGCGCGCCGAGCAGCGAGGTGCGGCGCAGGGCGATCCGGAGCAGGACGCCGCGCCGGGGCAGCCGGAGCAGCAGCCGTCCGTCGGTGACGGCGGTCTGGTGCTCGGGCGCGGACACCTCCCGCAGCAGGCAGTTGACCAGGGTGTGGGCCACCGCGTGCTCGGCGGTGGGAAGTCGGTGCGTCATGAGTGACTCCAACGCTGGCGGACGGGGGCGGTGAACGCGGTGGCCGCGAGGGCGGCCAGGAGTGCGGCGGCGGTGCCGGCCAGCACGGGGGCGGTGGCGCCGAACCGGCCGTTGACCAGCGCGGCGACGGCGCCGGCGGCCACGGCGCCGCCCTTGGAGACGAATTCGAGTGTGCCGAACATCCGCCCGGGTGGCCGGCCGCGGGCGGCCTCGGCGGCCAGCACCGCGAGGCTGACCAGGCCGAGGGTGAGTCCGGCGCCGAGCAGCAGCCGTACGGCGGCGAAGGCGGCCAGCGAGCCGGCCACGGCGTGTCCGGCGAGGCCGAGTGCGACGAGGAGGAGGCCGAGGGCGAGGCCGGTGTGCGGGCGGTGCAGGAAGGCGGTGTGGGTGCGGGCGGCGAACACGAGGTAGCACAGGTGGGGCAGGGCGAACAGCACGCCGGTGGTGGTGCCGGAGACACCGGGGAGGCGCTGCTCGGCCAGCGCGATCAGGTAGGGGAAGGAGATGATGGTGGCGAAGACGAAGGCGAACTCGAAGGCGTAGAGCACCCGCAGGGGCGCCCGTGGCGGCTCATCGGCGACACCGGAGGCCTCGGCGGTCTCGGCGGTCCGGGCGGTCCGGGCGGCCTCGGCGCTCTCGGCGGCGACCGAGGCGTCGCGGGCCGGTGGCCGGCCCGGCTCCGGCAGCAGCAGCAGGAATCCGGCGGCGGTCAGCGGCAGGACGGCCATCAGCAGGTACTGCCGGTGCGGGTCGATCCACGGCGAGAGCGCGCCGACCAGGATCGGCGCCGCCACCAGCGCGGCCCGGGCGCTGCCCTGCATCAGGGTGAGCGCCCGGGAGAGCCGCGGGCCGTCGAGGGCGGCGGCGAGGTAGCCGTTGGTGGCGGCGAAGGTGCCGCCGAGGAAGCCCTGGAGGACCAGGGCGAGGGTGAACGCGGTCAGCGAGCCGGCCGCTCCGGCCAGCAGGAAGGAGACGGCGAGCCCGAGTTGGGCGCGCAGCAGCAGCCGCTTCCGGCCGAACCGGTCGGCGAGCCGCCCCCAGAGCGGCGCGCCGAGGGCGCTGAACACCGTCGGCACGATGTACAGGACGCCCGCCCAGGTGCCGTCCGGGTCGCCGAGGCCGGGCAGGATCGCGGTCAGGTACGGCGGCAGGCCGAGGGCGGCGAAGGAGGCGACGAAGTAGCAGGCGGCGACGGCGTTCACCTGGCGGCGGCCGAGTCCGCCGGGGGGAGCGGCGTCGGATCCGGAGGCCAGGGACGGCGCGTCGACCGTCACCTCCCGCTGCCCTTCGGAAAGGAACCGCTCTGCACCAGCAGGTAGTTGGGTCCGTCGGTGTAGTGCTTGTTGATGTCGGTGGCGCCCGAGCGCCGCTTGCTGAGCAGGGTGCCGGCGGTGACCATCGCCTTGACCGGCAGCCGTTCGGCGTCGAGCAGGGCGGCGCGCAGCGGCCGGGCGGCCGGTCCGGTCCGCTCGACGGCCTCGGTGAGCCGCTTGCGCAACAGCGTCAGCAACTCGTCGAGTCCGGCCCGCCCGTGGGCGGCGAGGCCGAACGCCAGGGCGCCGGTGCACAGGTGGCCGGTGATCGTGGCGAACAGGTCGGTGAGCGGCCGGTCGTCGTCGGCGAAGGTCCGGGCGTCGTCGAACGCCTCGCGGACGGAGGTCAGTTCACCGAGGGACTCGGCGAGGCGGCCGGTGTGGACGCGCGGGCCGTCGTCGTCCTTGAAGAGCAGGCGGGGGCCGCCGTGTTCGTCGAGGACGAGGGAGGTGTTCTGCTGGTGGGACTCCAGGGCGACGCCGTACCCGAAGAGGGTGGTCTGCCAGTCGAGCAGCAGCTCCAGCAGCGCGTCGTAGAGGGCGACCACGTCGCCGCCGTAGAAGCGGGCGGCGAGGTGGTCGACCACCAGGCGCCCGCCCGCGCCGGGCGCCGGGGCGAGCAGGGCGGCGAGCGGGACGGTCACGGACCCCGGCGGCCCGGCCGGCTGGCGGCGCAGCAGCACGGCGAGCAGCTCGTGCCCGGCGTGCGCCCAGGTCTGCTCGTCGGCGTGCAGGATCCGTCCGGCGAAGCGCGGTTCGCGCGCCAGCACGGCCTCGACCAGCCGCTGTCCCGCGGCGCCGTCGCGCAGGGTGCCGGGCTTGATGGTGCGGCGGTTGAGCCGGCCGAGGGTGGCGGTGACGAGCGGGAGCTTGAGGTGGTGGACGGGGTCCTCGGCGACGGCGACGGTGCGCATCGACAGGGTGGGGACGACGGGGAGGTACGGGCGTTCGGCGAGCACGGCGCGTTCGTCGAGGCCGGTGGCGCGCAGCGCCTCGTCCAGGGCCGGACCGACGGTGAGCGGGTGGACCGGCAGGGTCTCCCAGGCAGGGTCGCCGCCGGGCAGGTCGAGGCCCAGCCGGCCGGGGGTGGGCCACCAGTGCGGCAGGGGCCGCTCGCCGTGCCGGGTGAGCGTCCCGGCCGGCAGGGCGAGCCAGCGCAGCTCGAAGACCGGGTGGAACTCCGGTGCGTAGGAGCGCAGTTCTGGTTCTCCGAGGCCGGCTCGGCCGCGTGCGGTGGGGTAGACGGGATGGTCGAGAAAGGCGGCCAGCGCATCGTGGCCGAGCGTGGCGGAGGGGCCGCTCCAGTGGGCCGGGTCGGCGCCGTACAGGCCGGCGAGCGCGCTGTGGACCTCGTCGCGGACCCGGTCGTGCAGTTCCATGGTGGCGAGCGTCTGGCGGCACTCCTCGGCGAACGCGGCCCAGCCGGGCCGGTCCTCGGCGTCGGCGCGTTCGGCGAGGGCGGCGAGGACGGTGTCCAGGTCGCCGGTGGGGCGGCCGTCGAGGTCGACGAGCGGGAGCCGGGCGGCGTACTCGCTCTGGAAGCCGTCGGCGGCGACGGGGACGGCGATGCCGAGCCCGGCGGCCACCAGCCAGGCCCCGTCGGCCCGTTGCTCCACGGCGGCGCGGGTTCGCAGTCCGAGCACGTCCTCGCGCAGCAGCGCGGACAGCACCCGCAGCGCGAGGGCGTCGGCGGCGGAGCGGGCGGGGCGGCCCGCGGCCGTGACGGGGGAGCCGGTCGGGGCGGCGGGGGCGCTCACGGGGTGATCTCCCAGCGGTTGGCGGCCTGGAAGCCGGCCACGGCGGCGTCGACGGAGGCCTGATCGGGGCCGATGGCCCAGATCAGGCCCAGGTAGTCCCGGTTGGTGCGGTAGTGCTCGTGCCGTTCGCCGACGGCGCGCAGCGGCCGGTAGGCGAGCCGTACCCCGTCGGCCCGCTCCTCGGCCCGTGCGTCGTACGGTCCGGGCGCGGCGGTGAGGGTTCCGGCCCGGTCGGCGCAGACGGCCTCGTTGCTGGCCCGCACGGTGGTCGCGGCGCAGTGCTCGCCGAGGCCGGCGGGCAGTTCGCGGCCGAGGTGGACGGCCAGGATGTACTCGAACAGCGGGATGTCCAGGACCTCGGCGAGCATGAGGTCGCACTGGTCGCCGATGGCGCGGTAGTTGACCTCGATGATCCGGGCCCGGCCGTCCGGCTGGACCACGAACTCGGTGTGGCAGGCGCCGAGTCCGACGCCGATCGCGTCCAGCTGGGCGAGCACCTGCGTGACCACGGCCGGCGGGTGCGCGGGGACGAACTCCAGGACCACCTCGATGAAGTCCGGGGGCGGGGAGAGCCTGGTGCGGAACCCGCCGAGGACGTGCCTGCGGCGGCCGTCGCCGAGCGTCTCCAGTGTGCACAGCGCGCCGTCCAGGAACTCCTCGACGACCAGCGCTCCGGCGCGCCTGGCCTGGATCTCCTTGGCGAGGCGCACCAGTTCCCCGGCGTCGGCGGCCAGCGTGACGTCCTCGCTGGCGACGCCCTCGCGCGGCTTGACCACGACCGGGAAGGGGAGGTCCGCCTCCCGCAGTGCGGACGGGTCCTGGTCCGGGGCGAGTTCGGCGGAGCGGACGGTGTCGAGCCCGGTGGCGGCCAGGTGGCGGCGCAGCAGGCCCTTGTTCTTGGCCCGCAGGGTGGCCCTCCAGTCCTTGCCCGGCAGCCCGAAGTACTCGGCGGCGAGGGCGGTCTGGGTCTGCAGGTGGTCGCTGTTGCTGAAGACGGCGAACGGCCGGCGGTCGTCCGGGGCGAGCCGGGAGACCAGCCCGACGACCTCGCGGAAGTCGTGCACCGCGCACTCCACCACCTCGGGCCGGTGGGGCAGTCGGGCGTAGGCGGCGCGGTGTGCGTCGGGCTGGTCGGTGAGCACGGTGACGTCGAGTCCGAGGCGGGCGGCGGCGGGCAGGAATCCGTCGGTCACCGAGTCGGTCGGATTGAGCGCGAGCAGGTAGAGACGCATGGCAGAGCGATCCTCTCCGCTGGGGCGGTGTGGGGGTGAGGATGGGGGTGGGCTCGGCTCCACCCCCCTGGCATCCCCGGGGGGTGGAGCCG
>NZ_JBHYUU010000053.1:0-30108 GCF_042749955.1 Kitasatospora sp. NPDC059462
CTGCTGGGCCGGGCTCGACGCGGGCGCCGACCCGCGCCGCACCGAGGCGACCGCCCGGGTCCGGGCGATCTGGTGCCACCCCGGCCTCCCGGGCCTGCTCGCCGCCGCGCCGCGCGCCGCCGCCCAGTACCGGCTGGCGTGCGCCGCGCTGGCCCCCGCCGGGACGCAGGACGCGCCCTTCCGGGCCGACCTCGCCCGGCTCACCCCGGCCGACCTCTCCCCGGCCGGGCGCTCGCCGTACCAGCGGCTGGAACTGCGCTACTACGCCGACAAGGCCGGCGTGGCGCACACCGTCGACCCCTACCCGGACCTCGCCGAGCAGAACGTCCTCGTCGAACTCCCCGCCACCGCCCTCGCCCGCGCCGCGCGCCGGGACCGGCGTGACCGCCGGGACCGCCAGGGCCGTCACCCCGGCCGGGCGGACGCGGCCGCCCGCCCCGAGGAACCGCCGGTCACCGTCCCCGAGGCGTACGCCCTCACCCACTCCAGCTTCTACCTCAGCGACTTCGCCCGCACCGGCCCCGGCCTGCCCGACGCGGCCGTGGCCGACGCGGCCGCCCTGGTCGCCCGGCTGCTCGGCCACTGCATGCGGCACGACTGGTGGGACCTCGCCGCCGAACTCGTCATGACCCAGGTCTGCCTCGGCCTGGACGCCCTGGCCACCCCCGAGGGCGCCGCCGCCGTGGACTGCCTGGCCCGCGCCCAGCGCCCCGACGGCTCCGTCCCCGGCCGCTCCGCCGCCACCCGGGCGAGCGCCGCCGACCCGCCGGCCGCCTACTTCGCCACCGCCTACCACACCACCCTGGTGACGGCCCTGATGACGCTGCTGCTCGGACGGGCGGACGCCGCATGAGCGCCCTCACCAGGCTCCGGCCGACCCTCCTCGGCCCCACCTACACCCGGCTCTGGTTCGGCCAGGCCGTCTCCTCGGTCGGCGACGCGGTGTTCAGCACCACGCTCGTGCTGTGGGTGGCGACGGTGCTGGCCGAGGGGAAGTCCTGGGGCCCGCAGGCCGTCAGCGGCGTCGTCCTCGCGACCAGCGCCGCCGTGATGGCCGTCGGCCCGCTCGCGGGCGTCTTCGTCGACCGCTGGGACAAGCGCGCCACCATGCTCGGCACCGAAGTGCTGCGCGGCGTCCTGGTGGCGGCGCTGACCGCCGTCTCCTTCGTCCCGGCCGAGGACCTCCCGGCGGGCGTCTGGCTCGGCCTCATCTACGTCACGGTGCTGGTGCTCAACGCCGCGAGCCAGTTCTTCACCCCCGCCCGGTTCGCGGTCATCGCGGAACTGGTCACCGACGAGGCGGACCGCGCCCGGGCGGCCGGCCTCGCCCAGGCGACCGGGCAGACCGCCTGGATCATCGGCCCGCCGCTCGCCGCGCCGCTGCTGTTCACGGTCGGCCTGCAGTGGGCGCTGCTGTTCAACGCGCTCTCCTACCTGGTCTCCTACCTCGCCATCCGGGGGGCGGACCTGACGCCCGCCGCACCCGCCGCCGCCGCCCCGAAGCCGCGCGCCGCCGGGGCCGCCGAACGGCCGGGCCTGTTCCAGGACTTCACCGCCGGACTGCGCTTCTTCGCCCGCAACCGCTTCCTGGTCGCCCTGCTGCTGCTCACCGTCATCGGCCAGCTCGGCACGGGCGCGCTCAGCACCCTCAACGTCTTCTTCGCCACCCGGAACCTGCACGCCTCCGCCGAGCTGTACGGCTACTTGGGCATGGCGATGGGCATCGGCGGGATCGCCGGCGCGCTCGCCGCCGGCCGCGTGGTGCAGTGGATCGGCGCCCGGCGGACCACCTGGATCGGGCTGATGGTGAGCGGCGCCCTGCTGGTGCTGTACTCGCGGCAGACCGGATTCCCGGCCGCGGTGACCCTGCTGTTCGTGTTCATCGTGCCGATCACCATGCTGAACACCGCCATGGCGCCGCTGCTGCTGGCCGCCACCCCGCAGGAGTTCCGGGGCCGGGTGGTCGCGGTGTTCTACCCGGTCACCCGGCTGGCGGCGATGCTCACCGCGGTGCTGTCCGGCTGGCTCGCGGGCAGCGGGCTGCGGGACTTCTCGGGCTCGGTCGCCGGGGTGCGGCTCGGGCCGATCGACACCGTCCTCGCGGTGTCCGGCCTGCTGGTCGTGGTCGCCGGCGTCTACGCCCGGCTGGCACTGCCCGCCCCGGCCGGTGCCCCGGCGAAGGCTGCCGAGCCGCCCGCGGACGCCGCCGAACCGGCCGAACCGACCCTGGAGGGCCGGCCGTGAGCTGCGCCGCGTGCGGCCACCGCACCGCCGAGGCGGACCGGTTCTGCGCCGGCTGCGGCGCACCGCTGGCCACCGCCGCCGTGCCCCGCGAGCCGCAGGAGTCGCGCCGCAAGGTGTCCATGCTCTTCCTCGACGTCGTCGGCTCGACCACCCTCGCCGAGCGCCTCGACCCCGAGCCGCTGCGCCGCGTCATGGACCGCTACTTCGCGAGCTGCGGCGCGGCCATCGCCGAACACGGCGGCGTGGTCGAGAAGTTCATCGGCGACGCGATCCTCGCCGCGTTCGGCGCCACCGTCGCGCACGAGGACGACGCGCTGCGCGCCGTGCGCGCCGCCACCGGCGCGCTCGCCGCCCTGTCCGGCCTCACCGCCGAACTCGCCGCCGAGTACCAGGTGCGGCTGGAGGCCAGGGCCGGCATCTGCACCGGCAACGTCGTGGTGATCACCCGGCCCGGCGACGACTTCCGGGTCGTCGGCGACTCCGTCAACACCGCCGCCCGGCTCCAGACGGCCGCCCGGCCGGGGGAGGTGCTGGTCTGCGCGGACACCGCCGCCATGGTGCGCGCCCGGGTCGGCATCGAACCCGTCGAACCGCTGGAGCTCAAGGGCAAGTCCCGTCCGGTGCCCGCCTGGCGGATCACCGCCCCCGAGGCGGCCGACCGGCCCGGCCCGCTCACCCCGTTCGTCGGCCGCCGCGAGGAGCTGGCGGAGCTGGCGCGCGGCTACCGGCAGGCCCGCGAACGGCGGCAGGTCCGCCTGGTCACCGTCGTCGGCGCGCCCGGCATCGGCAAGTCGCGGCTGGTGCGCGAGTTCCTCGCCGGACTGCCCCGGGGCGAGGCCGTGGTGCTGTCCGGCCGCTGCTCCGCCTACGGGCGGGGCATCACCTACCGGCCGCTCGCCGGGATGCTCGACTCGCTGCCCGGCGGCCGGCCCGCCCTCGACCGCCTGCTCGCCCCGGACGGCGCCGCGAGCGGCGAGGACGCCCGGGACGACGGCGGGTCCGCCCGTACCCGGCGGCTGGTCGCCCGCACCCTGGCCGCCGTCGCCGAGTCCGCCCCCGCCCCCGCCCCGGGCGGTCCGGCCGCGGCCGCCGCGCCGGAGCCGGTCGGCGTCGCGGACATCGCCTGGGCCGTGCGCCACCTCCTCGCGGTGCTCGGCCGCTCCCGCCCGGTGGTCCTGGTCTGGGAGGACCTCCATTGGGCCGAGGCGACCCTGCTCGACCTCGTCGAGGAGATCGCCGGCTGGCTGCGCGACGTCCCCGTCCTGCTGCTGGCCGTCGCCCGCCCCGAGCTGTTCGAGCTGCGGGCCGGCTGGGCCGCCGGCACACCGGACGCCGTCACCGTCGACCTCGGCCCGATGACCGGGGAGGAGACCGCCGCGCTGGTCGGCAGCCTGGTCCTGCACGGCGACGTCCACCCGCAGGAGGACCGCGCCCACGACCACCAGGAGCTGACCGGGCGGGTCATCGCGCTGTGCGACGGCAACCCGCTCTTCGCCGAGCAGCTGACGGACGTCTTCGCCGAGACCGCCCCCGGCACCCAGGTGCCGCCCACCGTGCAGGCCCTGCTCGGCGCCCGCCTCGACCGGCTGCCGGGCACCGAACGCGGCCTGCTGGAACTCGCGGCCGTCGTCGGACGCGAGTTCACCCGCGCCCAGCTGCGCGCGATGGCCGAGGCCGACGGCACCGCCCCGCCCGCCGCCGACGAGGCGGCCGCCCGGCTCACCCGCCGCCGGGTCTTCGAACCCGGCCCGGTGGGCACCTACCGCTTCGCCCAGGCCCTGCTGCGCGACACTGCCTACGAGTTCACCCCGAAGACCCGCCGCGAGCGCTGGCACGGCTTCCTCGCCGACCGGCTCTCCCGCGAGCGGCCGCCGGATCCGATGGCCGTCGCCTACCACGTCGAGGCCACCGCCCTGCTCGCCCGCCAACTGCGGCCCGGCGACCAGCGGTTGCCCGCCCTGGCCGGGCCGGCCGCCGCGACCCTGATCGCCGAGGGGATGCGGGCACTGGCCCGCAAGGACCTCCCGGCCGCCGTCCAACTGCTGGAACGCGGACGGGCGTTGCTGCCCGCCGGCGACCCGGCGCACACCGCGCTCGCGCTGCACGTCTGCGACGCCGGGATCTGGCTGCAGGACGAGGCCCGCTGCCGGGCCGCGCTCGCCGCCGCCGAGGCCGCGCTGCCCGACGACCCCCGCGCCGCCGCCACCCGCGCGGTCCAGCACGGCATCGTCGCCCTGCGGCTGGGCCTCGCCGCGCCCGCCGAGGTCGCCGCCGAGGCGCACCGCCTGGCCGAGCGGCTGGACCACGACCCCGGCGACGACCTCAGCTGGTGCCGGCTGCACCAGCTGCGCGCCCACCTCGAACTCGCCGCCGAGCGCACCGCCTCCGCCGAGCGCTCCTTCCGCCTCGCGCTGGCCCGCGCCCGGGCCCTCGGCGACCGCTACGAGGAGGACCGACTGCTCTGCGCGGTCTGCGAGTTGACGCAGTGGACCCCGACCCCGGTGGCTGCCTCGCTGGAGCTGTGCGCGCTGCTCGGCCGGCGCTTCGCCGCCAACCGCTCGCTGCTGATCCCGGTGCTGGTGGCCCGCGCCCACCTGGAGGCGCTGGGCGGCGACGTGGCCGGCGCCCGGCAGACCCTCGCCGAGGCGCTCACCCGCTCGCACGACGTGCACGCCGACCTCGCGGACGCGGTGGTGCTGGACGCCGCGGGCTTCGTCGAGTCGCTGGCCGGCGCCCACGAGGCCGCCGAGGCCCGCTACCGGCAGAGCCTCGCCGTGCTGCGCACCGCCGAGTACGCGCCGGACACCCGGACGACCGAGGTCGCGATCGCCCGCGAGCTGTTCGCCCAGGGCCGTACCGACGCCGCCGCGGCGGCCCTGGACCTGCTGGACGCGGACGTGGAGACAGGGGCGTCCTCGGACGGCGGCGGGGCGCACGGCGGCAACCCGCGCGCCCGGCTGGGCGCGGCCGCCCTGCGCGCCCGGATCGCCTCCGCGCGGGGCCGCCACGGCGAGGCGCTGGCGGCGGCCGAGTCGGCGCGCCGGCTGAGCGCCGGCTCCGACGACCCCTGCCTGGCCGGGGAGACGCTCCTCGACCGGGCGATCGTGCTCCGGGCGGCCGGCCGGGCCGGGCGGGCGAGGGCTGAAGGGACCGAGGCGTTGCGGATGTTCGAGGCCAAGGGCGCCACCCTGCCCGCCGGAAGGGTCCGCGCCTGGCTCGCCGCCGGGCCGGCCGGGACGCCCCAGGGGGGTGACGGCCGGTGACCGGCGTCCACCTCCCGCCCTGGCGCCGCCCCGCGCGCGACCACTTCCCGGGCGTGCCCGCCTGGAGCCTGCCCGCCTCGACCGTGCCGCAGGAGCCCTTCGACATCAGCCCGCTCGGCGGCCACCTCACCCAGGAGTGGGCCTGGGGCGGCGCGGACGGCTCCGGCGTGCGCGTCTGCGTCCTCGACAGCGGCATCGACGCCGACCACCCGCTCGTCGGCGGACTCGACCGGGCGATGGACGTGGTGCGGGCCGAGGACGGCACCCTCGCCGTCGTCCCCACCGAGCCCGCCGACACCGCGGGCCACGGCACCGCCTGCGCCGGCGTCATCCACTCCATCGCACCCGGCGCCGCGCTCACCTCGGTCCGCGTGCTGTCCGGCGGCCGGCACGGCAGCGGCGCCGCCCTGCTCGCCGGGCTCACCTGGGCGATCGAGGAGGGCTACGACGTCATCAACCTCAGCCTGTCGACCACCAAGACCGAGTTCTGCGACGCCCTGCGCGACCTCGCCGACTCCGCCTACTTCCGCCGCTGCGTCATCGTCGCCTCCGCGCACAACATGCCGGTGCGCAGCTACCCGTGGCCGTTCGCCTCGGTCATCTCGGTGGCCAGCCACGACCGCCCCGACCCGATGACGTACTACTACAACCCGTCCCCGCCGGTCGAGTTCTACGCCCGCGGCGTGCGGGTCCCGGTGGCCGGCCCGGGCGGGCGGCAGCTGCTCAGCACCGGCAACAGCTTCGCCACCCCGCACATCGCGGGCATCTGCGCGCTCATCCTCAGCAAGCACCGCTCGCTCACCCCCTTCCAGCTCAAGTCCGTCCTCTACCTGGCCGCCGAGAACGTAGCCGTACCCGATGGAGGTGCGCGTGTCGACTGACCCGCTGGAGAGTGCCGAGATCCGCCGGCGCAGACTGCTCCAGTCGATCGTGGAGGTGGCGCGCAGCGTGTTCGGCGCCGCCGCGGCCTCCGTGCTGCTGGTGGACGAGGCCGACGGCGCCCTCGTCTTCGAGGCCGTCGCGGGGGAGGGCGAGCACCACCTGCTGGGCACCCGCTTCCCGGCCGGCACCGGCATCGCCGGCTGGGCGCTGATGACGGGCCAGCCGGTGGTGGTGGACGACGTGGCGCAGAGCCCGCAGTTCGCCCGCTCGGCCGCGGAGTCCACCGGTTACGTGCCGCGCGGCATCATGGCCGCGCCGCTGATCTGCGACGGCGAGTGCATCGGCGTGCTGTCCGTGCTGGACCGCGACAGCCGGCCGCGCTGCGACCTCGGCGACCTGGCCTCGCTCGGGTTGCTGGCCACCGAGATGGCGACCGTGCTGGAGCTGCTGGTGGTGCTCCGCTCGGCCGCGCCGCCGGCGGCCCCCGCGCCGCCGGCCGCCTTCGACCTGGCGGTGCTGCAGCGCGTCGCCGACCGGCTGCCGGGCGCCCCCGAGCAGGTGGCGGCCACCGTCACCAAGCTGCTGGCGATGGCCGACGACCTGCTCGCCACCGCCGGAACCGATGTCTGAGACCTCCCCCTTCCTCCGCCAACTCGACGACCCGAAGAGCGTGTTCGACGCCGCGCGGCCGGGCCCCGAGCCCTGTGTCCTGCTGCTCAGCCGTGCCTGCGACACCGAGCTCGACCCGGTGGTGCGCCTGCTCGCCGGGGCGGGCGTCCGCACCGCCCGGCTGAACGCCGAGGAGCTTGCCGCCACCTCGCTCACCGTCGCCGCCGACGGCCGCTCGGTCGCCCTGAACGGGCGCCCGTTGTCACCCACCGTCACCTGGATCCGCCACTTCGCGCCCACCGCCGTCACCGCCGCCGCCCCGGACGCCGCCGGGATCCCGGACGCCGCCGGGCGCCCGGAGACCGCCCGCACCGCCTTCCTGCGCGACTCCTGGCAGGCGGCGGCCGGGCAGCTGGCGGAGCTCTCCGGCACCGCGATCCGCCCCGACCGCCCCGGGGTGCTCGCCCAGCTGCGGCTGGCCCGGCGGCACGGCGTCGCCGCCCCGCGCACCGTGCTGACCACGGACCCGCAGCTGGTCCGCGAGGCGTTCGACGCGCCGCGGGTGGTCCTCAAGGCGGCGCACCACCACTTCGTCGAACCGGTGCCGGGCCGGCTGCACGGGATCTTCCCGGTGGTCCTGGAGCGGGCCGCCCTGGCCGGGGGGCTGCGGCCGGGCCCGCCGGTGCTCGTCCAGGAGTACGTGGAGCACGAGGCCGAGCTGCGGGTGTACTTCGTCGCCGGGCGGCTGCACGCCTTCGAGGTCGGCAAGACGCACCCCGCCGACCCCTGGACCGCCCCCGAACGGCTCGACGTGCGCGCGCTGCCCGCGCCCCCGCCCCGGGTCGCCGCCGCGACCCGCACCCTGGCCGCCGCGCTGGACCTGCGCTTCGGGGCGTTCGACTTCCTGCTCAGCGCCGGCACCCCGGTCTTCCTGGAGGTCAACCCGGACGGCGACTGGCGCTGGGCGGAGCGCCGCGCCCGTGGCACCCCGGTCACGGCCGCCGTCGCCGCGATGCTCGCCGAGCTCCACCACCGGGCCGTCCGGGGGCTGCGCGACCACGCGACGTAGTCGCTGCCGCAGGCCGGTGTCGGCGGCGGCGCACTGGGTAGCCGCGTCCGCGACGGACTGCGAGAGGAGCGAACCGCCGTGGGAACCCCGCCGAACGACCCCGTGCCGCCCAGCCCCACCCCGGCCCCCGGTCCGGGGCCCGGGCCGGAACCGGGTCCGCTGCCCGGACCGGTGCCCGGTCCCGGCGGCCCGGACCCGGTGCCACCGGGCCCGCCGCCGCTGCTGCCCGATCCGCCGCCCCCGCCGGCGCCCCGTCCGGAGCCGCGTCCGCACCCGGGACCGCTGCCCGGCCCGGGACCGGCCCCCCAACCGGTCACCCGGGCCCGTCACCCGGATCCGGATCCGGCGCCCGGGCCCCGCCGGTCCGCCGTCGCGCCGAGGTGGGCAGCGGGA
This sequence comes from Kitasatospora sp. NPDC059462, assembly GCF_042749955.1. Classification (NCBI taxonomy): domain Bacteria; kingdom Bacillati; phylum Actinomycetota; class Actinomycetes; order Kitasatosporales; family Streptomycetaceae; genus Kitasatospora; species Kitasatospora sp. NPDC059462. The sequence continues at coordinate 8,461 of NZ_JBHYUU010000053.1, forward strand.
AGCCGTGGACCGTCCGGCGGCCCGGCCGCCGGGGCGCTCGTCACGATCGACCCGGTCTCCAGGACGTAGCCGCGGTCGGCGTGCTCCGGCGGGGCCGCCCCCGCCGACGGCTCGTCCGGCGGCGAGCCCCGGCCGCTCGCCGCCGGACAGCGTGCCGGTCTCCTGGCCGCGCCGCACGGCCGGCACCGGGACCAGGGGGAGGACGACAACCCGAAGGCGGCAGGCACACCGGGACGCCCGCCGGGACGGCGGTTCTTGTGCGCCGCACACGCCTCCCGGGCGGCGCCTGCCCGGACCACGCCCGGCTTCGCGCCACCACCGCCACGGTCCGTTCGGGCCGGCGCGGCCCGCCCCGCCGGCCGTACGAGGGGCGCCCGGCGCGGCCGGCGGGGCCGCCATTCGGCGCAGCCCGCCCGCCGCCGAGCCGCCCCGGGCCGGTCCCGGCGCCTACCGTGGGCTGGTGACCGATCGTCCTGCCGGGCGGCCGCCCGCCGCGCGCCGCGCGGCCTACCTCGGGGCCGCCGCCGCCTTCGCCGTCTGCATGGCGGGCACCACCCTGCCCACCCCGCTCTACGGCCTCTACCAGGAGGAGATCGGCTTCTCCGAACTGATGGTCACGATCGTGTTCGCCATCTACGCCCTCGGTGTCATCGGCGTCCTGCTGCTCGTCGGCAACGTCTCCGACTCCGTCGGCCGCCGGCCCGTGCTGCTCTGCGGCCTCGGCTTCGCGGCGGCCAGCGCCGTCGCCTTCCTCGCCGAGGGCGGCCTGCCGCTGCTCTGCCTGGGCCGGCTGCTCTCCGGTCTGTCGGCCGGTCTGTTCACCGGCACCGCCACCGCCTACGTGCTGGAACTCGCCCCGCCGGGCCGCCGGGGCCGGGCCGCCTTCGCCGCGACCGCCGCCAACATGGGCGGCCTGGGCTGCGGCCCGCTGCTGTCGGGCGTGCTCGCCGAGTACGCACCGAACCCCCTCACCCTGCCGTTCGTCGTGCACCTGGTGCTGCTCGCCGCGTCGTTCACCGTCACCTGGTTCCTGCCGGAGACGGTCGAGGGCGCCCGCCCGCTGCGCACCGCCCGCCCGCGCCGGCCGTCCCTGCCGCCGCAGGTCCGCGGCGTCTTCGTCCCGGCGGGCCTCGCGGCCTTCGCGGGCTTCTCGCTGCTGGGCGTCTTCACCTCGGTCAGCCCCGCGTTCCTCACCGAGGGCCTGGACGTCCACAACCACGCCGTCACCGGCCTCGTCGTCTTCACGGCCTTCTTCGGCTCCACCCTCGGCCAGCTCCTGGTGCCCAGGCTGGGCACCGCCCGGGCCGTCCCGCTGGGCTGCCTGGTGCTCATCGCGGGGCTCGCCCTGCTGGCCTCCTCGCTCGCCTGGACCGTCCTGCCGCCGCTGGTGCTCGCCGCACTGGTGGGCGGCGCCGGCCAGGGCATGGGCCTGCGCGGCGCGGTCGGCGAGATCGCCGCCGCCGCGCCCGCCGAACACCGCGGCGGCGCGCTCTCCGCGCTCTTCGTGGTCGCCTACTTCGGCATCTCGATCCCGGTCATCGGCGTCGGCCTGCTGGCGCAGCCCCTCGGCCTCCCCGAGGCGGGCCTGGTCTTCGCCGCCTGCATGGCCGTGCTCGCCGCCGCCTCCGGCCTCTACCTGCTGCGCCGCACGCCGGGCGCGGCCGGCTGACGGCGTGCCCGTTTTCGGGCTGGGTCGAAGGGCCTGGCCCGGCCGCCGCGTGCGCGAGGAGACTCTCCGAGGCAACAGGCCATTCGGAGATCCGACTTGAGGAGAGTGTCCGTCATGAGCATCGCGCGTTCCCTCGTCCCCCGCGCCGGCGTCGCGCTGGGCGCCGTCCTGATGGCGGCCGGGCTGCTGGGCGCTCCCGCCCAGGCCGCCGACGGCGCGCCCGCCGCCCCCGCCGCGTCCGGCGCCGTCACGGCGCTCGCGGCGCCCGCCTCCGACGCCAACCAGACGGTCATCCAGGCCACCGCCGGCCTGTCGCGCGGCCAGAGCTGGTCCTCGCCCGACGGCAGCACCGTCCTGTACCAGCAGTACGACGGCCACGTCGTCCTCTACAAGAACAACGTCGCGATCTGGACCGCCGTGGGCACCTACGGGGTCGGCACCTACTTCTACGTGCAGGACGACGGCAACCTCACCGCCTACGACGCCGCCTGGCGCCCGCTCTGGGAGAGCCGCACCGGCCGCCACCCCGGCGCCTACCTCGCCATCCAGAACGGCGGCAACCTGGTCGTCTACTACGGCAGCACCCCGCTGTGGTGGTCCAACTACCGCCCCGGCAGCGGCACCGGCCCGATCGACCCCGACCCCGAGTGCATCCCCACCAGCCACCAGCTCTGCCCGTAGGCTCCCCCCGGAAGGCCGGTGCATAGGGTGGGGGTGTCAGCGCCCCACCCTAGGCACCCTGGAGACCCGATGAGCCCGACCGCTGTTCCCGACGCCCCGCTCCCGGTCGGCGTGATCGGGCTCGGTGACATCGCGCAGAAGGCGTACCTGCCGGTCCTCGCCGCGGAGCCCGGCCTGGACCTGCGGCTGATGACCCGCGACGGCGCCAAGCTGGACCGGATCGGCGAGGCGTACCGGATCGCACCGCGGCACCGCTTCACCGATCTCGCCCGGCTGGTCGACAGCGGCATCCGGGCGGCCTTCGTACACGCGGCGACCGACCAACACGTCCCGATCGTCGAGCAGCTGCTCACGGCCGGCGTCGACGTCTACGTGGACAAGCCGCTCGACCACACCCTCGACGGCGCCCGCCACCTGGTCGCCCTCGCCGACCGCACCGGCCGCTCGCTGGCGGTCGGTTTCAACCGCCGCCACGCGCCCGGCTACGCCCAGGCCCTCGAACGGCCGCGCGACCTCATCGTCCTCAAGAAGTACCGCGAGGGCCTGCCGGAGGCCGCGCGCACCCTCGTCTACGACGACTTCATCCACGTCGTCGACACCCTGCGCTTCCTGGCCCCCGGCGAGTTCGACCACGTGGACGTCCGCGCCCGGGTGCGCGACGGCCTGGTGGAGCACGTGGTCCTCACCCTCGCCGGGGACGGCTTCACGGCCCTCGGCCTCATGAACCGCCGCTCCGGGTCGACGGAGGAGGTCCTGGAGGTCTCCGGCGCCGACTCCAAGCGCGAGGTCCACAACCTCGCCGAGGTCGTCGACCACCGCGGCCAGCCCACCACCCGCCGCCGCGGCGACTGGGTCCCGGTCGCCCGCCAGCGCGGCATCGAGCAGGTCGTCCACGCCTTCCTCGCCGCCGTGCGCAGCGGCACCCCGCTCGACGCCCACGACGCCCTGCGCACCCATGAACTGTGCGAACTCGTCGTCGAGCGCATCGAGCGCATCGAGGGGATCTGAGGCCCGGTCAGCCGGGGGCCGGGCGCTCGCGCCACCGGGCGACGGTGGCGGCGAGCCGGGCGCCCGGCGGGGTGGGGCGGGTGGTGAAGGCGGCGCTCCAGGCGGTGCTGCCGAGGACGAAGGGGCGGGCGAACCGGTAGCGGGTCGCTGCGCGAACCGCGCCCGTGGCGGCTCCGGCGGGTCCGTGTCCGACGATCGCGTGAAGGCTCGTCGGCACACCTCGCAGGGCGCGGCCCGGCCCGGTGGACGGGCCGGGCCGCGAAGGTGGGGCGTCGGCGGGATCAGCAGGGGACGACGACCGAGACCGTCGCCGGCGAGGGCGGCCAGCCGCCGTTGTCGACACTGAAGTTGGCGGTCACCGTGCTGCCGCAGGTCGCGGTGGTGGTGATGCTGCCGACGTAGATGCCGCCGGAGGGCACCAGGGCGGTCGTGTAGAGGGGCGGGCCCGGCGGCAGGCCGGGCGCGGTGCCGGAGATCTTGAAGCCGACGGTCTGCGGGACCCAGGCCGGGTTGGTCGGGTAGGCGTGCCCGTAGAGGCGGACCTGGAGGCCGTCCACGTCGATACAGGCGCGGGTCTGCAGCAGGCCGGGCGCGCCCGGGGTGCCGCAGGTCGTGAAGGGTCCGGGCGGACCGGCGGGGCCGGTGGTGGCGGCGACGGCGGACGGCGCGGCGGTCGCGGTCAGCGCGGCGAGGACCGCGGCGCCGGCCAGGGTGGCGGCGGTGCGACGACGGTGCATGGGCGGGTTCCCTCCCTGGGAGAAGCGCGGCCGGCGGAGGCCGGACGCGCTGTGACATGTCACATCGTTCTTGAGGGATGGTGACACCGCGAAGGGCGCCGCGGTCCGTCCATCGGGAGGAATGACCGGACGGCGCCCGTCCGTTGGCCTGAACGGTGTGTCATGTGCCCCGCACCGCAGGGGTGGAGCGGCCCCTCCGGGCGGGCCGCTCCACCCGGGCGAGGGGCGTCAGGTGGCGATGCCGCAGTACTGCTGCTGCTTGCCGATCGCCCGGTAGACGCAGTCGGCCGTCTCCACCAGCCGCAGCACGGCCTCCCGGTTGCGGCTGGTCTCGCGCCCGATCACCTCGTCGGGCGGGTAGAAGCCGCTGGCGCCGTTCGGCCCCGGGTACATCTCGAAGGTGTAGGCGAAGACCCGCTGGGCGCCCCACAGCCAGTCGTCGATCGACCCGTCCGTGATGTAGAGGTCGCTGGACTGCTCGGGCGTGTAGTTGTTGGTGGAGGCCATCGACCGGCCGAGGGCGGCGAAGGTGTTGTACTCGTCGGTGGTCATGCCGGTGGTGGTGTTGGCGGTGGTCCAGCCGAACGGCCAGAGCACCAGCTCGCTGTAGGTGTGGAAGTCGATGGCGGCGGTGATCTGCTGCTTGCCGCCGACCACCCGGCTGCGGACGAAGTCGGCGACCACCTTGGTCTCCTTGGCGGACTCGGGCGCGCCGCCCCGGTAGGTCTCGCTGGAGGTCGAGCCGGAGGAGCCGCCGCAGCAGCCGAACTTGTAGTCCCAGTTGCGGTTGAGGTCGGTGCCGACGTTGCTGCTGCCCGGGTTCGGCTGGCGGTCCTTGCGCCAGCTGCGGTAGCGGCCGGTGGCGATGTCGTACTCGCCGCCGTCCGGGTTGAGGTCCGGGACGATCCAGATCTCCCGGCTGTTGACGGCGCCGGCGATCCGGCTGTCGGTGGCGTACTTGTCGCCGAACTCGTGCAGCAGGTAGAGCGACATCTCGACGGTGAGGTGCTCGCGGGCGTGCTGGTGGGCGGTGAACAGCACCTCGGGCTCGTTCTCGTCGGTGCCGACGTTGTCGCTGATCTTGACGGCGACGATCGGCCGGCCCTCGTAGGAGGTGCCGATCACCCGCTTGCTCATGATGTCGGGGTGAGTGGCGACGACGGCGTCGATGTCGGCCGCCGCCTCCGCGTAGTTGTGGTAGCCGGAGTCGGCGGACGGGAAGTCGTAGAGCGCCGCGCCGACGCCCGCCTGGCCCGGCTCGGCGCCGTACGGCGGGCCCGGCAACGGGACGGGCGACCAGCCGAGCGCGCGCAGCCGGGCGGCCTCGGCGGGGGTGGCGGTGACCGTCAGCGAGCCGGGCCGGACGGCGTCGACGGAGGCGCCGGTCGCGGCGACCTCGGTGCGCTCGGCGACGGTCCGGGGGCCGTCGACGCGGTACTGCCGGGCGGTGTCGGCGTCGGAGACGGAGGCGGGGGCGGCGGAGTCGGGGGCCGGCTGGGCGGTGGCCCGGGCGGAGAGCGGGACGGCGAGGGCGAGGGTCAGCAGCACGGCGGTGGCCGCGACGGGCTTGCCTCGACGGGGCAGTCGCATGACTGTCCTCCTGTGGGGGTCCGTAGGGACGGAACGGTGGAGGAGGGGTGCGGCGCCGCGAGCTTGATGGTCCGTCAATGACATGCCAACGTCAAGGAGTTGGGGAGAACGTGTCGGGCGGGAGCCCGGACGCGCGCCGGATCAGTGCCCCGTCGCGCCCCGGCCGGCCGTCGCCCCGCAGGTCGCCAGGCTGCACCAGCGCCGCCGCCCGCCCGCGTCCAGGAACAGCCAGCCGCAGTCCGCGCTCGGGCAGCGCTGGACGGTCAACCGGCGCGGATCGGCGAGGAGTTCGGCGCCGGCCCGGGCGGCGGCGTACAGCGGCAGGCGCAGCCCGGCCGACGGCGGCAGCCGCCACTGCGCGAGGCCGTCCTCGCCCCGGGTGAACACCGCGGCCCGGGTGGCCTGCTGGACCACGGCGGCCACCTCGCCGAAGGCCGCGCCGTCCTGCGGATCGGTCAGGCAGGCGTAGAGCGCCGAGCGGAACGCCCGGGCCTCGGCGAGCACGGCCGCCGCCTCGTCCGGGCGCCGGGTGGCCTCCCGCAGCAGCGCCTCGACCAGCGGCGGCGCCGCGAGGTCCTGGTGGCCGGCCCAGACGGCGAGCGTCGAGTAGCCGCGCAGCCAGTCCGAGCCGGGCGGCGCGACCGGGGCGTTCCAGCCGGCGAAGGTGTTGCAGAACTCCAGCGCCGGGTGCCCGCCCGCGCTCCACGGCAGCCACTCCTCGCCGACCCGCACCGCGTACAGCGGGGCGGGCGGCCGGTCGAGGCGGGGGTCGGCGCGCAGGATCCGCTCGTGGAGCGCGGCCAGTTCGGCGCCCGGCTCCACGCCCAGCGTCTCCACCAGCGTGCGGCGGGTGTGCCGGTAGAGGTCGAGCGCCTCGGCCTGCCGGCCCGCCCGGTAGAGCGCCGTCATCACGGCCCGCACCAGCCGCTCCCGGGGCGCCGGCAGGTCCGGCTCCCCCTCGCGCAGCGGGAGGTCGGCGAGCAGCCGGTCGTGCCGGCCCATCGCCAGCAGGAGTTCCGCCCGCTGCTCCAGGGCCGACAGCCGCAGCTGGAGCAGCCGGCCGCCGAGCCGGCCGCGCAGCGCGTCGTCGGCCACGTCCGCGAGCAGCGGTCCGCGCCAGAGCGCGAGCGCCCGGTCGAGGCAGCGCAGCCGCTCGGCCGGATCGCCGCTCGCCGCGGCACGGGCCGTGAGGTCGAGGAACTCCCGGACGTCGAGGCCGTGGTGGCCGGGCGCGAGGGCGTACCCGTCGTGCCGGGTGGCGATCACCACCCCGTGCGGGCGCAGCCGGGCGCGCAGCCGTCCGACGTAGGTGTGCACGGTGCCGCGCGCCGAGGCGGGCGGGCGGCCGTGCCAGAGCAGTTCGATCAGCCGCTCGGTGGCGACCACCCGGCCGTCCTCCAGCAGCAGGACGGCGAGCAGGCACCGCTCCTGGCGGCGGGCGCCGGCCAGGACGGGTTCGCCGTGGTGGTCGGCCTCGAACGGGCCGAGCAGTCGGAACTCCATGGCGGGCCACCCTACGGTGCCGTCCGTGACCGCCGCGGCGCCCGTCCCGTCCGGTGGCCGGAGGGAAGGGGCGCCGCGGCGGGCCCGAGGGCCCGGGTGCGTCACCGCCGGGGCGGCGGGGCCGACGGCGACCGGAGCACGGCGGCGGCCGGCCGGGTGCGGCGCTCCGTGCAGGACCACCTGACGATCGGCCGACCGCCCGACCGGAATGCCCCACCCGTCCGGATCCGGCCGGGGGATGGTGAGAATCCGGTCAGCGGCCGCTGCCAGGCTGGCCGCCGAACCGTCCGACGCCCCACCGGGAGACACCATGCACCGCATCCCCCTCCGCCTCGCCACCGCCGCCACCGCCGTCGCCGCCGCCCTGGCCGCGACCCTCGCCGCCGCCCCGGCGGCCGGAGCCACCGGCCGCGGCGGCTGGGAGCCGTGGCCCTCGCCGTCCTTCGACCTGCCGGCCGGCTCGCGCTGCGACTTCCCGGTGCGTCTCGAACCCGTCGTCGACGAGGTCGAGCGGCACGTCCTGGCCGCCGACCCCGACGGCACCGTGCGCCGCGTCGCCTACCGCGGCGCCCTCGTCATGCGGCTCACCAATACGCTCACCGGTGCCCACTACGACGCCGACGCCGGGGGCCGTTCCCACGTGGAGTACCGCCCCGACGGTTCCCAGACCTGGCGGGCCCACGGCCCGATCCTCCTCGGCTTCGGCGCCGGCGCGGGCACCCTGCCCCGCGACCTCTACACCGTCGACGGCGACTACACCGTCGACATCGGGGCCACCGGCTACCGCACCCTGACCATCAGGCACGGCTCGGCCGAACCCCTCTGCGCCAAGGTCGCCTGACCCGGGCCGGGGCCGCGCCGCCGGACGCTCCGACCGGCGGTGCGGTGGGCCGGGCCGGGGCGGTCAGGTGACGTCGACGGCGGGGGCGCCGGGCCGGGTGGAGTCGGTGAGGGGGCCGTAGGTGGCGGAGAAGTAGCCCTCGCCGGGGCAGAGGGAGGAGCCGGCGCTCTTGGTGAAGCGGGCGTTGCGGAAGACCAGGGCGTGGGCGGTGTTGTCGGCGGCCCCGGTGAACGCGCCGCTGAGCTGGTAGGTGCAGGTGAGGGTGCCGAACCAGCTGTTGAGCACGGCCGAGGCCTGGATCGGGCCGGCCGGGCCGGGGGTGAGGGCGACCGGGTGGCCGGCGGCGGAGTCGAGCGCGAGGGTGTAGGCGAGGTTGCCGACGGTGAGGCTCCGGACCGAGGTGACGCCGGTGACGTTGGCCGTGCAGGAGCCGAAGGTCAGGCCGGTCAGGGAGGCGGTGGCGGTGCCCGGTGCGGCGGGGTTGGCCAGCACCTTCGCGGTGAACGGCGAGGTGCCGCAGAAGACGCCGGTCGAGCCGGTGGTGTCGGAGGAGAAGGTGGCCCGGGTCCCGGCGGCGAGCGACTCGAGCAGGACGTCGCCCGCGGCGACGGCCGTTCCGCCGGCGGTCAGCACGGATCCGGCGGCGGCGGCGGCGGGGGCGGGCGCGGTCGCGGGCGCCGCGGCGGCCGGGACGGCGCCGACGGCGAGGGTGGCGGTGGCCGCGGCCAGGGCAAGGCAGGGGTGCAGACGCATGGGGGTGCCTCGTTCTCGGTGGGGGTGACGAGCGGGCGGACGCCCCGGTGGGCGGAGGGGAACGGGGCCCGGCGACCGGGGGCTGACTACGTTGTAGAGCGGTGTCCGGGCACCGTCAAGGCATGGCACGGCACTTGTTGACAATTCGTCAGCAAGGCCGGTGCGAACCGGCGGCCCACCGCCGCGGCGCCGGGTGCTACCCCCGCGCCGCGCGGCGGTGGCCGTCGAGGACGTCCCGGCGCAGCAGCGCACCGAAGCCGGCGCCCTCCAGCCGCACGCCGAGCTGGGCCTCGGTGAGTCCGAGGGCGGCGGCGGCCGACGGCAGGTGCCAGTCGTGCGCGGCGAGCCGGTCCAGCAGATGGCCGCGCCGCACCTGGGGCTCGGAGAGCCGGAAGGTCTTGAGGTAGGCGGTCCGGCCGTGCTCGTCGGTGATCGCCTCGCCGATGTGGTTCTCCCGGCGGGGCTTGAACTCCGGGAGGAAACGGGCGAGGGTGAAGCGGCCGAGGCGGCGGACCTCCCGGGCACGGTAGGAGGCGTCCAGCAGGTCGCCCGCCATGGTGCGGTCGTGGAAGGCGGCCCAGGCGCGCTCCTGCCCCTCGACGGCGGCGCGCAGGTCGGCGGTCGAGCCGATCGGGCCGGCCGTGCGCAGGTCGGCGCGGAAGTCCGGGACGGGCGCGGACAGCAGGGCGTAGTGGTGGATCAGCTCGCCGTAGAGGTCCAGCAGCAGGGTGCGGTGCAGGGCGCGGTAGTCGTCGGGATGCGGCACCACGAAGGCGGCGGCCAGGGCGTCGGCGACGTACACCACCAGGCCGCACTGGCCGGGGTGGAGCTCGAACACCCGCAGCGCGTCGGCGAGGCCGCGCACCTGGTCGCCGGCGTAGGCCTCCTCGGCACGCGGGGAGAGCCCGTGCCGCAGGGCCCGCTCGGACCACTGCTCCCAGGCGACGGACGGGCCGCCGAAGTGCAGCGCGAGGTAGCCCTCCAGCGCGAGGTGCAGCGGCAGGAAGCGCAGCCGGGTGCGGCTCTCGCGCTTGGCGAGCCGGCGCGGCGCCCGGACCCGGATGCGCTCGGGCGGCACGCCGGCGGCGCAGGCGCTCCCCGCGGGCGCGTCGAGCCGGGTGCCGTACGCGGCCGCCGGGGTGCCGTCGCGGGTCCAGTCGGCGACGAAGCCGTGCGGGATGTAGGAGTGGTACGAGGTCCGGCGGCCCACCGGGACTCCGGTGTACTCCTCCTCGTACAGCTCCCGGTGCAGCCGCAGGTCGGCGATCGGCTCGGGGCGGACCAGCGGGACCAGCCGCACGCCGCCCCACACCTGGGCGGGCCGGGTGTCCAGCCCGCCGAGTTCGAGGCGGAAGCCGGGCAGGACGGCGCTCACCGGACGGTCACCTCCGCAGCGGCGGACAGGAAGCGGGCGGTGCGGGCCGCCAGATGGGCGGTCAGCTCGGCGAGGTCGGTGCGGCCCTCCGCGAAACGGGCGAACTCGACCAGCGCGGGCAGGTCCTCGGCGTCGCGCAGCCCGGCCGTGGGCACCGTCGGGGCGAGCCGGCGGACGTCGAAGCCCTCCGCGTCGTAGACCGGGTTGAGGTGCACCACGCTGGTCCGCCGCTCCGGGTCCAGCCGGGTGCGCCACACCCGCAGCACCTCGGCGGCCAGGCCCGGCGGGGCGTTGTCCCAGCCGTCGGAGACGATCAGCAGCCGCTGCGGCGCGGTGTCGAGCGCGTCCAGGATCCGGCGGCCGAGCGGGGTGGGGCCGGACGGGCGGGCGAGCAGCGCGTCGGTGCGCCCGGAGGTCCACAGCGCGGTGTACTCGCCGGCCAGCGCCTCCAGCAGGTAGTGGCAGGCGAGCGCGGCGGCCAGCGGGCGGCGGCGCTTGACGCCCGAGCCGTACGCCGACCAGCTGTCGTCCAGCACGGCGGTGACCCGGCCCCAGCCGCCCTCGGCGGCCCCGGCCGCCCGCGCGGCCCGGCGCGCCGAGCCGCGCAGGGCCTCGGTCAGCTCCGCGCGGCGGGCGATCCGGTCGGTGGGCGGCAGGCCCAGCACGTACGAGGCGAGCCGGGTGAGCGGCATCCGGGAGAGGTCCGCGGCGACGGCGCCGGCCCCGTGGGCCCGGGCCGACTCCTGGAGGCGCAGCCGCTCCAGGGCGGTCAGCCGGGGAGCGATGCGCTCCAGGAAGGCGGCCCGCGGGATGCCGTGCCGCCGGGCGAAGGACTCCGCGACGGTGTAGGGGAGTTCGAAGACGGCGGCCTGCTGGTGGTGGGCGCGCCGCCAGGCGTCCAGCAGCGGCGCCCGGTACTTCGCGCGCCGGCCGGGGGCGTACAGGAAGTCGCCGGTCTCCGCCTCGGCCGGCCGCAGATGGGTGTGGCGCAGCGCCCGCTTCAGCCCGGCGCGGTACTTCACGGCGTCCAGGGTCTGGTCGGGGCGCGCGGCCAGCCAGTCGCGCAGGATGGCGCGGGTGCGGCGGTTGTTGACCTTGGCGCGGCGCAGCTCGCCGATCAGCCGGTAGACCCGCTGCGGCGGCAGCAGCTCCAGCCGGCGGGCGATCAGCCGGCCCTCGGTGCGGCGCTGCTCCTCGGTGGCGTCGCGGGAGGTCTCCAGCAGCCGGCGGACGATCAGCGCGGCGTTGTGGTCGTTGATGTCGAGCGCGAGCGCGGCGGCGTACGGGCCGCGGTGGTTGACGCACATGTAGGTGTGCAGGAAGTCCAGCGAGAGCTGCTGCTCGGCCGCCCCGGTGTGGAACTCGCGCTGGCCGGTGCCGGTGATCGCGGCGTTGACGAACAGCAGCACGTCCTCGGCGGCGACCAGGTCCCCGTACGTCTCCACCGGCCCGTCCCCTCCGCGCGCGTCATGTCCCGGGGCCGGCCGGGGAATGGGGGCACGAACTGCGAATCATTGCGGTAGAGGCACCATCCGGAAGTCGCACCGGAGTCCCGCGGCCGGCCGGGCGAGCGTAGCACCGGCCGGCCGGGGGAGCGCATCCGGTTTTCCCCGCGCTCCGGCGGAACGGCAGGTCAGGCGGGTGCGCCGCGCAGTTCCAGGGTGCAGCACTTCACGCTGCCGCCCGCCTTGAGCAGCTCGGTGACGTCGATCCCGACCGGCTCGAAGCCGCGCGTGCGCAGCTGCGCCGCCAGCCCGGTCGCCGCCTCCGGCAGGACCACCCGCAGGCCGTCCGAGACGGCGTTGAGGCCGAAGACGGCGGCGTCCTCGGCGGAGGCGAGCACGGCGTCCGGGTACAGCGCGGCGAGGGTGGCCCGGCTCTCCGGCGAGAACGCGGCCGGGTGGTACATGATCTCGTCGTCGCCGAGCACCGCGAGCGCGGTGTCCAGGTGGTAGTAGCGCGGGTCGACCAGCTCCAGGGTCACCACCGGGCGGCCGAGCACCCGCTGGGTCTCGGCGTGCGCCCGGCGGTCGGTGCGAAAGCCCGTGCCGGCCAGGATCCGCCCGCCGACGAGCAGGTAGTCGCCCTCGCCCTCGTTGGTGTACTCGGCCTGCACCACCGACCGGTAGCCGCGGGCGCCGAACCACTCCCGGTACGCCGCGGCCTCGTCGGCGCGCTCGCGGTGCCGGAACCGGGCCACCAGGGCGGTGCCGTCGACGACGGTGGCGCCGTTGGCCGCGAACACCATGTCGGGCAGCCCCGGGACCGGCTCGATCAGCTCGACGGTGTGGTCGAGCTCCCGGAACAGCGCGTACAGCTGCTCCCACTGGGCGAGGGCGCGGGCGGCGTCGGTCGGCTTCTCCGGCTCCATCCACGGATTGATCGAGTAGTCGACCGTGAAGTGGTCCGGACGGCACATCAGGTAGTGGCGGGGACGGGCGGTACGGGACACGGGCGGTGGTCTTCCTTCCGGCGGGGTGGTGCGGAGGGGCGGTGCGACGCGCCCGGCGCGGTGGCGCCGGCTGCCCCGAGCGTGCCGGGCGCGGCGATCGTGGACATGGCCGCGACGTGCACGGCCGTCGGACGCCGGAGGTCCAGCGAGGGTCGGCGGCGCCGCGGGCGGCCGGGGCACGGGGGCACGGGGCGCGGTGCGGTGCGGGGCGGGCGACACGCGGGCAGGAACGTGCCTGCACCCGCGCCGCGCCGCGCCGGGGTGCACTGGCCCGGCGGAGCGCGCCGTCGAGGAGGAGGTCGTCGGATGGGGACGGAGACGGGGACGAGGGCGGCCGGAGCAGGCCCGGTCCGGGTGCTGGACGTCTCGGGCGCGGACTACCGCCGGGCGTTCGAGCTGTTCCTCGCCGGCACCGACGAGAAGCCGCTCACCCACGCCCGGCTCGGTGAGGTGGTCGCCGGGCTGGACCAGCGCCGGATGCTGCTGGACGTGGGCGCGGGCGAGGGACGGACCACCGCCTACCTGGCGCGGTACTTCGAGCGGACGGTGGCCGTCGAGCCCAGTGCGGCGATGCGCGAGAGGCTTCGCCTGGCCTGCCCCGGGGCGCTCGTCCTGCCCGAACCGGTGGACGCGGCCGAGCCGCCCGGCCCGGCGGACCTGGTCCACCTCTCGCACGTGCTGTACTACGTGCCGCCGGCCGACTGGCTGCGCACCGTGCGCCGGGTGCTGGACCGGGTGGCGCCCGGCGGGACGCTGCTGGTGGTGCTGCAGAACCCGGAGAGCCCGTGCATGCGGATGGCCGCGCACTTCACGGGCGTGCGCTACGACCTGCGGCCGCTGGCCGGGCAGCTGGCCGCCCCGGGCCCGGACCGGGCGGCCCCGGAGTGCACCTGCGCGCTCGAAGCCCTCGACCTGCACTACCGGACCGACCGGCTGGACGAGGCGGTGGACGTCGCCGAGTTCATGATCAACGTGGCCGACCTGACCACCGTGGACCCGCTGCCCGAGCGCGCCGAGCTGGCCGCCTACGTGGAGCGCCACTTCGCCCGGCCGGACGGCGGCTACGCCATCGGCCACACCCAGGACATGCTGACGGTCCGCCGCCCGCCGCGCTGACGCCGGCCGGTCACGGGGCGGGCGGTCCCCTCCGGCCCCGCCCCCGTCCGGCCCCGCCCCGTCCGGGCGATCAGGCCCAGGGCAGGCCGGAGCGGGTGCGCCAGTACGCCCCGGCCGGCTCGGCGAGCGCGGCGAGTCCGGCCAGCGCGCCGTCGTCCACCGCGAGCCCGACGGCCTCCAGGTTGGAGGCCAGCTGGGCGGTGGTGGCCGCGCCGGAGAGCACCACGTCCGCCCAGGGCTGGGCGGCGACGGCGGCCAGCGCGAGGGCGTCGCAGGTCGCGCCGGTGCGCGCCGCGAGTGCCCGCAGCGCGGCGGTGTCCGGGCCGGTGGCGTTGCGGCCGGCGAGCCGGCCGTTGGCCATGCCCTCCTTGACCACCACCAGCCACCCGGCCTCGTGGGCCTCGGCGAGGGCGGGTCCCGCGGAGGGCTCCAGCAGGTTCCAGGTGGACTGCACGGCGGTGAACAGCGGCCGCCCGCCGACCGTCACCCCCAGGGCCGCCCGCACCGCCGTGGCCTGCTCGGGGCCGCTGGTGGACAGGCCCACCCGGACGCCCCCGGCGGCCAGCGCGGCGAGCCGGGCGTGCAGCGCGGGGTCGGTGAGCGCGGGGCTGTCCGGCGTGACCGAGTGCACCAGGTAGAGGTCCGGCAGCCCGCCGAGCAGTTCCCGGGTCTCCTCCAGCTGGCGGTCGAACACCTCCGTCGAGTGCTCCTTGACCTCGTGCACCGGTACGCCGGAGGCCCGCCAGCCGGCGGTGTAGGTGTAGCCCCACTTGCTGCCGACCGTCACCTCCCGCGCCTCGCGCGGCCGGGCGGCGAGCCAGGCGCCGAGGAACTCCTCCGCGCGCCCGTAGGAGCGGGCGGTGTCGAAGTAGCGCACGCCGGCCGCGAAGGCGGCGTCGAGCAGGGCGTGGGTGCGCTCGCGCAGGGCGTCGGCGGTGCGCTCGACGGGCAGGTCGAGGTCGCGGCCGAGGGTGATGTACCCGGGCCGGCCGACGGCCGCGGTGCCCAGCCCGAACCGTGCGATCGACGGTCCGGCGGCTTCGGCGGCTGCGGTGGCGGGGGCGGTCGGCACGGTCGGGCTCCTTGGGTCACGGGGGCGTGCGGGCGGGGCGCGCAGGTGGTGCGTGCCCGCCCCTTTTGTACCCTGCCGGAGCCCGAGAGGCGTGACCTATGTTGGTGAGTCGTTGCAGTGATGTGTCCACTACAGGGAGATACGGTGATGACGTACCGGATCGAACGGATCGGCCTGGAGGACTGGGAGCGCCTTCGTGAGGTGCGCCTCGCTCAACTGCTCGACGCCCCCGACGCGTTCCTGGAGACGCACGAGATGGCCCTCGCCCACGACGACGCGGAGTGGAAGGACCGGGCGCGCCGGGTGAACGACCCCGGCAGCGTCGGCCTGGTCGCGGTGACCGGGACGCCGGGGGAGTGGGTGGGGACGATGGTCGGCTTCACGCCCGCCCCCGGGACGGCGCTGCTGCTCGGCGTCTGGGTCGCCCCGGAGCACCGCGGGCGGGGGCGCGGGGTGACGGACGCGCTGCTGGACGCCGTCCTCGCCTGGGCCCGCGACGAGGCCGGGGCGCAGCGCGTGGTGCTCACCGTGCACGAGGGCAACGCCCGGGCCATCGCCTACTACCGGCGTCGCGGCTTCGCCTTCACCGGCGGCGAGAAGCCGTACGCGCTCGACCCGGCCGCCCGCGAGCTGGAGATGGTCCTCCCGCTGGCCTGACCCGGCCGGGCGGCACACGCCGGCGGCCGGCCGTGTCCGCACCCCGGCCGTGCCCGTTCGCCGATCGTGCTCACCTCCCGGCCACGCTCCAGCGGTCGAGCGTCCCGCGGGCGTCGTCGTAGGTCAGCCAGGTGCCGTCCCCGAGCGGGCGCGCGTAGCTGTCGACGGGGCCGGCGGGATAGCGGACGGTGCCGCGGACCTCCAGGGTGCGGGCGTCCAGCAGCCAGTGCCGTCCGAGCTCCGGATCGCCGTCGGAGTCGAGCGTCGAGGCGAGGACGGTGTCGGCGTCGACGAAGCCGCAGTCGTGGTCCCAGCAGGGCGGGTCCTCGTCCTCGCCCTGCTGGGGCTCCCGCTGGGCGAGGACGGTGCCGTCCAGCGCGTGCAGCCGGAGGTCCGCACCGCCGTGCTCGACCGTCAGGAAGCCCGGGTGGCCGGGATGGACGTCGGCGAGGATGCGGTCCAGGCCCCGGTTGACGCCCCAGCTGCTGAGCTCGGCGCCGTCCCGGCGCGCCCAGTGGAGCAGGACGCCGTCCTGCCCCAGGCCGATGCCGAGGCCGATGTGCACGCCGTCCGGGTGGGAGAGCTGGCGCGAGCCGGCCGTGTCCGCGTGCTCCAGCGGCAGCCGGGCCAACTCCCCGCCGTCCCGGGCGTCCAGGACCACCCAGTGCTCCTGGCGGTGCTGCCCGGCCGATCCGGACGCGACGTGCGCCCAGACGAGGCGGCCGTCGTCGGAGACCCGGCACGAGCCGTGTGCCGGTCCGTCGCACGCCCGCTGTTCGGCGTCGGAGTGCGCACGGCCCTCCCCGCACCCCCAGCACCCGTGCGGGTACTCCCACAGCGTCGTCCCGTCCCGTGCCACGGCCAGGACGGCGCGCGGGCCGGCGAACACCGCGAACTCGCCGTCGGGGCCGACCGACGGCCCGCCGTACGGCTCGCCCGGCCGGGGCAGCGGGAAGACGGCGGCGGGCGCGAGCTCCCCGGCCAGGAGCTCGTCCAGCTCGTGGACCGCCAGCTCGTGCCCGTGCCGGAGCAGTGCGCGGCGCGAGCCGTCCCCGCGGCGCTCCAGGGCGAAGCCGCTGACCAGTGCGGCGCCACCCGGAAGCCGCACGGAGTCGCGCAGGTGTGCGGTGAGCTGCATGCCCCGAACCTAGCGCACGGCACCGACGGCGAGTCCGTCCACCGGAGTTCGACGAGGAGGGGGCGATCCGCGCCGGCTCAGGTGTAGTGGCCCCCGGTGATCTCCGGCAGCGGGTCCTCGACGGGGTCCAGCAGGTGCGGGCCGTCGTTGCGGACGCTGTTGACGGCGGTGGCCACCGGCCGGACCAGCAACTCGCCGGCCGGGGCGTGCAGCAGGCCGCGCACCTCGCCGGGGTCGGTGGTGGCGGGGTCCAGCCAGGCGTCCAGGGCGTCGGGGGCGAGGGTGACCGGCATCCGGTCGTGGACCCGCCCGGCGGCGTCCGTCGCCGCGGTGGTCAGCACGGTGCAGGTGACCAGCCACGCGGCCGGGTCGTCGTCGTGCTCCACCGCGCGGTCGCGCCAGAACTCGTACAGCCCGGCCATCAGCAGCAGTCCGCCGTCGGGCCGGTGCAGGTAGTACGGCTGCTTGTAGGCCTTGCGTCCGTCGGCGGCCGGGACCGGCCGCCACTCGAAGTACCCGTCCGCCGGTACCACGCACCGCCGTTCCTTGAACGCCTTGCGGAACGCGGGCTTCTCGTGCGCGGTCTCCACCCGGGCGTTGATCATCCGCGCCCCGGAGCCCGGGTCCCTGGACCAGGACGGCACCAGCCCCCACCGCAGCGACCGCACCTGCCGGGTGAGCTCACCGGTCTCCCGGTCGACCCGCTCCAGCACGCTCGCCACCGGGTCCGTCGGGGCCACGTTCCAGGACGGCGCCAACGTCTCCGCGACCGGCCACACGGTGGCGCGCAGCAGGTCGGCCAGATCGGACGGGGTGGTGGTGGAGACGAAGCGACCGCACATGCGCCCCATCCTGCCCGCCCGCCCCGCCGCCCGTCACGCACCTCACGGAACCGGCGGGCACGGCGACGGCCCGCCGCCCGGTAAGATCATCCTGCAACACGACGCGAAGGGGAGCTTGTGGCGCGGGTTGCGGTGATGGGTGCGGGCATCGGCGGGCTGGGGACGGCGCTCATGCTCGGACGGCGGGGCCATGCGGTCACGGTGTTCGAGCAGGACCCCCGGGAGGCCGGGGACGACCCGCACCGGGACTTCTTCCACTGGGACCGGCCGCGCGTCCCGCAGGCCGTCCAGCCCCACTCCTTCCTCGCCCCGGTGCGCACCGTGCTGCACGCCGAGGCCCCCGACGTCCACGCGGACCTGCTGGCCCGCGGTGCCCGGGAGTACCACGACTTCGACTGGTTCGGCGCGCACCCGCCGCACCGGGCCGGCGACGAGGACCTGGTGACCCTGCGCGCCCGCCGGATCGTGCTGGAGGCCGCCCTGACGGCGGCGGTGCGGCGCGAGCGCACCGTCGAGGTGCGGCGCGGCAGCCGGGTGCAGGCCCTCGCCTTCGCGCCGGACCGCCCCGCCCGGGTCACCGGTGTCCGGGTGGGAGGGCGCACGCACGTCGCGGACCTCGTGGTCGACGCGTCCGGCCGGCGCTCGCCCGTGCCCGGCTGGCTGGTCCGGGCCGGCTGCCGCCCGCCCGTGGTCGACAGCCACCGCGCCGGGATCGCCTACCTCTGCCGCTGGTACCGCCTGCGGCCCGACGGCCCCCGCGATCCCGGACGGGTGAGGAACGGGTCCTCCGCGCCGTTCGCGCTGGCGGGCGTCTTCCCGTCCGACAACGACACCTTCGCGGTGAACCTGGTGCTCTCCACGACCGACCCCACCCGCGGCGCGCTCACCGACCCCGCCGTGTTCGAGGCCGCCGCCCGCTGCTTCCCCGCCACCGCCGCCTGGCTCGACCTGGCCCCCGAGCCGCAGTCGGCCGTGCTGGCGATGGCCGGCCTGGACAACCGCTGGACCTCCCTCGCCGACGGCGCCGGACCCGTCGTCACCGGCCTGGTCAACGCCGGGGACAGCCTCGTCCACACCAACCCCACCCTGGGCCACGGCGCGGCCCTCGCCCTGCGCGCCGCCCAGTACCTCGCCGCCCACGCCGATGCCACGGCGGCGGACCCGGCCGGCTACCACCGCTGGACGGTGCGGGCCCTGCGGCCGTGGTTCGACGCGCAGGTCGCCGCCGACCGCGCCAACGAGCAGCGCCTCACCGAGAACCCGCCGCCCCCGGACCGCCGCGCCGCCGCCCTGGCCGACTGCGCCTTCGACGACCCGGTCGTCATGCGGGCCCGCGCCCAGGTCCGCCACCTCGTCCGCACCCCCGACGAGGCCTACGGCACCGAGGAGGTCGAGCGCCGTCTGACCGCCTGGCTGGCCGCCCGCCCGGGCTTCGCCCCCGGGCACGACGGTCCCACCCGTGCCCGGTGGGAGGCCCTCGTCGCGGACCGGCCGCTCGCCGCACGAGCGTGATCCCGGCGCGGCGGCGGCCAGGCCGCTGCCCGGGCCGCCGCGCCGCCGCCCGGGCCCGTCAGTAGCCGGCGTTGGCCCGGTCGTTGAACCACCCGGGCAGGCTCGGCCACCACTCGCCCGCGCCCGCGTCGAACGTCAGGCCGTCGCCCGACAGGTGCACGCCCTGCCCGGAGTGGGCCGCCCAGCTCCTGAGCGAGGAGACCTTGTGGTTGACCAGGACGGGGAACACCGTCCACGTCCCGAGCTGGAACTCCCAGCAGTCGCCCGAGTAGTTGTTGTCGGTGAACACCTGCGCGTACCCGGCCTGCCCGTAGTGGGTGCAGTTGCCCGCCGCCTGCGCGCTCGGCGCGGCCACGCCGCCCAGCGTCGCCGCGGCCGCGACCGCGATGATCCCGGCCGCGAGCCCGGGCCTCCTGAACATCGGGCGCATCCCGGTCCTCCTTCGTGACGTGGGTGGTCTCCTGTCACCAGTGATGATGACCAGTCACCCGGGCCCCGACCAGTAGGTGACCGGCCAAGGTGGTGACGCGTTCCCGCTCGCCCGGCCGGGCGCGCCCGAGAGCGCCCGAGGGCGTCAGGAGCCGGACCGCGGCCGCACCCCGCGACGCCCTTCCCGACCTGCGCCGGGCCGCCTCGGCCGGACGGCCCGGCCTCCGCGGCCCCGGCGTGGTTCGGCGACCCGGGCACCCCGGACCTGGTCCGGCCCGCCCGCGTGGGGTCTTCCGGACCGCCGCCGCCGACCGGGCCCGACCACAGCCGGCCTCGGCGGCGCCGGGGTGGGGCGTCCCGGAGAAACAAGCAGGCGTGATTGCTTTTTCTCTCGCAGGGTGTCAACCTGCTCACCGTCGGCGAACGTTGGGCCACCTCGGGGGGCGGGCGTGCACGTGCGGGCGGAGGCGGCGGGCGGTGGGCCGGTGCTGCGGGTCGGGAACGCCTCGGGGTTCTACGGGGACCGGTTCTCGGCGATGCGCGAGATGCTCACCGGCGGGCCGCTGGACGTGCTCACCGGGGACTACCTGGCCGAGCTGACCATGCTCATCCTGGCGCGGGACCGGCTGAAGGACCCCTCGCTCGGATACGCCAGGACCTTCCTGCGGCAGCTGGAGGAGTGCCTCGGCCTGGCGCTGGAGCGCGGCGTGCGGATCGTGGCCAACGCGGGCGGCCTCAACCCGGCGCGGCTCGCGGACGCGGTGCGGGACCTGGCGAGGAGCCAGGGGCTGGACGTCGCGGTCGGGCACGTCGAGGGTGACGACCTGCTGCCGCGCCGGGCGGAACTCGGACTGCCCGAGGGGCTGCTGGCCGCCCACGCCTACCTGGGGGCGTTCGGGGTCGCGGAGTGCCTGCGGGCCGGGGCGGACGTGGTGGTGACCGGGCGGGTGACCGACGCGGCGCTGGTCGCGGGGCCCGCGATCGCCCGGTTCGGCTGGGGCGCGGGGGACCTCGACGCGCTCGCGGGCGCCGTGGTGGCGGGCCACGTGCTGGAGTGCGGGGCGCAGGCGACCGGCGGGAACTACGCCTTCTTCCGCGAGCACGACGTCACCCGGCCGGGCTTCCCGCTCGCCGAGCTGCGCGCGGACGGCTCCAGCGTCATCACCAAGCACCCGGGCACCGGCGGCGCCGTCACCGTCGGCACCGTCACCGCCCAGCTCCTCTACGAGACCGGCGGCCCGCGCTACCTCGGGCCGGACGTGACGGCCCGCCTGGACACCGTCCGGCTCACCGAGGAGGGGCCGGACCGGGTGCGGATCGACGGGGTGCGCGGCGAGCCGCCGCCGGCCACCCTCAAGGCCGGGCTGAACCGGCTCGGCGGCCACCGCAACGACGTGGTGTTCGTGCTCACGGGGCTCGACATCGAGGCGAAGGCGGCGCTGGCCGAGCGGCAGTTCGAGGACGGGCTCGCCCCCGGGCACCGGCCGGCCGAACTGCGCTGGACCCTGGTCCGCACCGACCACCCCGACGCCGCCACCGAGGAGACCGCCTCCGCGCTGCTGCGGCTCACCGCCCGGGACCGCGACCCCGCCCGGGTCGGGCGGGAACTCGGCCGGGCCGCCGTGGAGCTGGGGCTCTGCGGGTACCCGGGCTTCCACCTCACCGCGCCGCCCGGGCCGGGCACGCCGTACGGGGTGTTCGAGGCCGTGCACCTGGACGCGGCGGTGGTCGGACACACCGCCGTGCTGCCGGACGGCCGTCGCGTGCCCGTCCCGCCGGCGCCCGTCACCGCCCCCGCCGCCGCACCGGTTCCGGAGCCCTTCGACGAGGCCCCCGTCCCCGGCGGCCCCACCCGCCGCGCCCCGCTCGGCCTGGTGGCCGGCGCCCGCAGCGGCGACAAGGGCGGCGACGCCAACCTCGGCGTCTGGGCCCGCGACGAGCCCGGCCGGCGCTGGCTCACCCGGACCCTCACCACCGCGCTGCTGCGCGAACTCCTGCCGGAACTGGCGGAGCTGACGATCACCCGGCACGTCCTGCCGAACCTCCGCGCGCTCAACTTCACCATCACCGGCCTGCTCGGCGAGGGCGTCGCCGCCCACCACCGCTTCGACCCGCAGGCGAAGGCGCTGGGGGAGTGGCTGCGCTCGCGCCACCTCGACATCCCGGAGGCCCTGCTGTGACCGTTCTGTCCACCCGCCTCGACCCGGGCGGCGCCGAGTACGCCGCCCACCGGGAGGCGATGCTCGCCAGGCTCGCCGACCTGGACGCCCAGC
>NZ_JBHYUU010000053.1:30118-44067 GCF_042749955.1 Kitasatospora sp. NPDC059462
GAGGCGCAGGCCGGCGGCGGTCCCGCCTACGTCGAACGCCACCGCGGGCGCGGCAAACTGCTCGCCCGCGAGCGGATCGAGCTGCTGATCGACGAGGACTCGCCGTTCCTGGAGCTCTCCCCGCTCGCCGCCTGGGGCAGCGAGTACCCGGTCGGCGCCGCGCTGGTCACCGGCATCGGCACCGTCGAGGGCGTCGAGTGCGTGATCACCGCCAACGACCCCACCGTGCGCGGCGGGGCGTCCAACCCGTGGACCCTGCGCAAGGCCCTGCGCGCCCACGAGATCGCCCTCGCCAACCGCCTCCCGCTGGTCAACCTGGTGGAGTCCGGCGGCGCCGACCTGACCGGCCAGAAGGAGATCTTCATCCCCGGCGGAGCCCTCTTCCGCGACCTCACCCGGCTCTCCGCCGCGGGCGTCCCCACCGTCGCCGTGGTGTTCGGCACCTCCACGGCCGGCGGCGCCTACGTGCCCGGCATGTCCGACCACACCGTGATGATCAAGGACCGGTCCAAGGTCTTCCTCGGCGGGCCGCCGCTGGTGCGGATGGCCACCGGCGAGGAGACCGACGAGGAGTCGCTCGGCGGCGCCGGGATGCACGCCGGGGTCTCCGGACTGGCCGACCACTTCGCGCTCGACGAGCCGGACGCGCTGCGCCTGGCCCGCCGGATCGTCGCCCGCCTGGACCACCGCAGGCCGGGGCCGTGGCCGGACCTCGCCGCCGAGCCGCCGAAGTACCCCGAGGAGGAACTGCTCGGCATCGTCCCCGGCGACCTCAAGGTGCCCTTCGACCCGCGCGAGGTGATCGCCCGGATCGTCGACGGCTCCGACTTCGACGAGTTCAAGCCGCGCTACGGCCCCGGCCTCGCCACCGGCTGGGCCCGGCTGCACGGCTACCCGCTCGGTGTGCTGGCCAACGCGCAGGGCGTGCTGTTCAGCCAGGAGTCGCAGAAGGCCGCCCAGTTCATCCAGCTCGCCAACCAGCGCGCGGTGCCGCTGCTGTTCCTGCACAACACCACCGGCTACATGGTCGGCCGGGACTACGAGCAGGGCGGCATCGTCAAGCACGGTGCGATGATGATCAACGCCGTCGCCAACTCCGCCGTCCCCCACCTGTCCGTGCTGATGGGCGCCTCCTACGGCGCCGGCCACTACGGCATGTGCGGGCGGGCCTTCGAGCCGCGCTTCCTGTTCGCCTGGCCGAGCGCCAAGGCGGCCGTGATGGGCCCGCAGCAGCTCGCCGGGGTGCTGTCGATCGTCGCCCGGCAGTCCGCCGCCGCCAAGGGGCGGCCGTACGACGAGGAGGCGGACGCGGCGGTCCGGGCGATGGTGGAGCAGCGGATCGAGGCCGAGTCGCTGCCGGCCTTCCTCTCCGGGCGGCTCTACGACGACGGGGTGATCGACCCGCGCGACACCCGCACCGTGCTCGGGCTCTGCCTCTCCGCCGTCCACAACGCGCCGGTCGGGGGCGCGACCGGCTACGGCGTCTTCCGGATGTAGGGGGAACCACGTGATCACCAATCTGCTGGTCGCCAACCGGGGCGAGATCGCCCGACGGATCTTCCGCACCTGCCGGGCGCTCGGCATCGCCACCACCGCCGTCCACTCCGACCCGGACGCCGACGCCCCGCACGTGCGCGAGGCCGACACCGCCGTCCGGCTGCCCGGCGCCGCGCCCGCCGACACCTATCTGCGCGGCGCACTGCTGGTCGAGGCCGCGCTCACGGCCGGCGCCGACGCCGTCCACCCGGGCTACGGCTTCCTGTCCGAGGACGCCGGCTTCGCCCGCGCCGTGCGGGCGGCCGGGCTGCTCTGGGTCGGCCCGGAGCCGGCGGCGATCGAGGCGATGGGCTCCAAGACCGCCGCCAAGCGCCTGATGGCCGCCGCCGGGGTGCCCGTGCTGGACGCCCTGTCCGCGCCCACCCGGGCCGACCTGCCGCTGCTGGTCAAGGCGGCGGCCGGCGGGGGCGGGCGGGGCATGCGGGTGGTGCGCGCCCTCGCCGACCTGCCGGGCGCCCTCGCCGCCGCCCGCGCCGAGGCCGCCGCGGCCTTCGGCTCCGACGAGGTGTTCTGCGAGAGCTACCTGCCCGCCGGACGGCACGTCGAGGTGCAGCTGCTCGCGGACGCGCACGGCACGGTCTGGGCGGTCGGCGACCGGGACTGCTCGCTCCAGCGGCGCCACCAGAAGGTCGTCGAGGAGGCCCCGGCGCCGGGGCTCGACCCGGCGGTGCGCGCCGCCCTCCACGAGGCCGCGGTGACCGCCGCGAAGGCGATCGGCTACACCGGCGCCGGGACGGCCGAGTTCCTGCTCGGACCGGACGGCCGGTGCTGGTTCCTGGAGATGAACACCCGCCTCCAGGTGGAGCACCCGGTCACCGAGGCGGTCACCGGCCTCGACCTGGTCGCCCTGCAGCTCGCGATCGCCGAGGGCGCGCCCCTGCCCGGCCCCGCCGCGCCGCCCGCCGTCGGCCACGCGATCGAGGCCCGGCTCTACGCCGAGGACCCGGCGCACGACTGGCGGCCCGCCACCGGGACCCTGCACCGTCTCGAACTGACCGTCCCGCACGAGGAGTTCACCGGCCGGGGGGTGCGTCTGGACTCCGGGGTCGCGGACGGCGGCGAGATCACCCCGCACTACGACGCGCTGCTCGCCAAGGTGATCGCCTGGGCGCCGACCCGGGCCGCCGCCGCCCGCCGGCTGGCGGACGCGCTCGCCCGCGCCCGGATCCACGGGCCCACCACCGGCCGGGAGTCGCTGGTCCGCGCGCTGCGCCACCCGGCGTTCCTGGCCGGTCGGCTGCACACCGGCTTCCTGGCCGAGCACGCCGTCGCCCTGACCGCCCCGCCCGACCCGGGCCGGCCCCGGCTCGCCGCCCTGGCCGCCGCGCTCGCCGACGCCGCCGCCCGCCGCACCGCGCTGCCCTCCGGCTGGCGCAACCTGCCCTCGCAGCCGCAGCTCAAGCGCTACCGGTCGGACGACGGCGCCGTGCACGAGGTCCGCTACCGGCTGACCCGCGCCGGACTGCGGGCCGAGGACCACCCGGACGTCGAACTGGTCGAGGCGGCGCCCGAGCTGGTGGTGCTGCGCGAGGGCGGGCTGCGGCGGGCCTACCGCGTCGCCCGCTACGGGGAGCGGGTGCACGTCGACACCCCGGCCGGCGCCACCGCGCTCACCGCCCTGCCGCGCTTCCCCGACGCACCGGTGCGCTCCGAGCCCGGCGCGCTGCTCGCCCCGATGCCCGGCACCGTGGTGCGGGTCACCGCGGCCGTCGGCGACACCGTCACCGCCGGGCGGCCGCTGCTCGTCCTGGAGGCGATGAAGATGGAGCACCGGATCGCCGCCCCCGCCGACGGCGTCCTCGTCGACCTGCGCGCCGCCCCGGGCGAGCAGGTCGCGACCGGCGCGGTGCTGGCCGTCGTGAAGTCCCCCGGGGAGCCCGTCGCGGAGCCCGCCGGGGAATCCGCCGCGGAGCCCGCCGAACGGTCCGCCGAACAGCCGCCGGAACACGCCACCGAAGAGTCCCCCGACGAGGTCTGAGGAAGGACCGCGCATGTCCGCCATCGGCAGCCAGCTCCTCGAAACCCCCGAACGCCGCGTACTGCGCGGAGCCGTGGCCGGCCTCGGTGCCCGCTACGGCTCCGCCTACTACCTCGCCAGGGCCCGGGCCCACGAGCCCGTCGACGAGCTGTGGGCCGAGGCCGGCAAGGCCGGCTACCTCGGCGTCAACCTCCCCGCCGCGTACGGCGGGGGAGGCGGCGGGATCACCGACCTGGCGATCGTGCTGGAGGAACTCGGCGCCGCCGGCTGCCCGTTGCTGCTGCTGATCGTCTCCCCGGCGATCTGCGGCACCGTCATCGCCCGCTACGGCACCGAGGAGCAGAAGCGCCGGTGGCTGCCCGGACTCGCCGACGGCAGCCGCCGGATGGCCTTCGGCATCACCGAACCGGACGCCGGCTCCAACGCCCACCGGATCTCCACCGTCGCCCGCCGCGACGGCGGGGACTGGCTGCTGACCGGCCGCAAGGTGTTCGTCTCCGGCATCGACCACTGCGACGCCGTGCTGTTCGTGGCCCGTACCGAGGACGCCCGCACCGGCCGGCTCAGGCCCGCACTGTTCGTCGTACCGCGCGACACGCCCGGCTTCGAGTACCGGCCGATCCCGATGGAACTCGTCGCGCCCGAACGGCAGTTCCAGGTGTTCCTGGACGACGTCCGGCTGCCCGCCGGGGCGCTGGTCGGCGACGAGGACGCCGGACTGCTGCAGCTGTTCGCCGGACTCAACCCCGAACGGATCATGACCGCCGCGTTCTCCCTGGGCCTCGCCCGCCAGGCGCTCGGCAAGGCGGTGGACTACGCCCGCAGCCGCACCGTCTGGTCCGCCCCGATCGGCGCCCACCAGGGCCTCGCGCACCCGCTCGCCCGGTGCGCGGTGGAGGTCGAACTCGCCCGGCTGATGACCCAGAAGGCCGCCCTGCTGTACGACGCGGGCGAGGACGCCGCCGCCGGCGAGGCCGCCAACATGGCCAAGTACGCGGCCGGGGAGGCCGCCGCCCGGACCGTCGACCAGGCCGTGCAGACCCTGGGCGGCAACGGCCTCACCCAGGAGTACGGGCTCGCCGCGCTGCTCGCCGCCACCCGGGTCGGCCGGGTCGCCCCGGTCAGCCGCGAGATGGTCCTCAACTACGTGGCCCAGCACACCCTCGGACTGCCGAAGTCCTACTGAGCCTCCTGCCGGGACTCCCGCCGTGGGTCCTGCCGGAAGCCCCGCCGGAATCCCTGCCGGAAGTCCCGTCGGGAGCGCCGCGGGCCCCGACGGCCGGTACGGCCTCGAACGGATCGTCGCATCATCGTTCTGACATCTGACCGGGTCCCCCGACCGGGGACCCCACCGACCCCTCCCCACCTCGGAATTCGCCAGCCCGCGCCACCCCTGCGCCCCGCGCGCTCCGCCAAACGTCCGTCACTGGGGCGCACCGGGCGCCCACTGTCCGTATGCTCCTGTCCCGCACGCCGCACGGCCGGTCGCCACGACCTCCAGCCGGCCGTCCCGCCCCGCGCCAACAACCGCACAGGAGGCACGCCTTGGTGTTCCACAGCGAGTTCCCGGACGTCGGCATCGTCGACCTCGCCCTGCACGACGCCGTCCTCGGCGAGGCCGAGCGCCACGGCGACCGGCCCGCCCTGATCGACGGGATCACCGGCGAGACCGTCAGCTACGCGCAACTCGCCCATGCCGTCGGGCGGGTGGCCGCCGGCCTCGCCGAGGCGGGCGTCCGGCAGGGGGACGTGGTGGCCCTGTTCAGCCCCAACAGCGTCCGCTACCCGATGGCCTTCTTCGGCGCCACCCGGGCCGGCGCCACCGTCACCCCGGTGCCCTCGCTCACCACCGCGGGCGAACTCGCCGGCCAGCTCGCCGACAGCGGCGCCCGCTGGCTGATCACCGTCTCGCCGTTCCTGCCCACCGCCCGCGCCGCCGCCGACAAGCTCGCCGCCGAGGGCCGCCCGCTCGCCGGGACCGTCGTCCTGGACGGCGCCGACGGCCACCTCTCGCTCGCCGACCTGCTCGCCGCCACCGGCCCGGTGCCCGAGATCGCGCTCGACCCGGCCGAGGCCATCGCCGTGCTGCCCTACTCCAGCGGCACCACCGGGCTGCCCAAGGGCGTGATGCTCACCCACCGCTCGATCGCCACCAACCTCGCCCAGACCGACGCCGTCTTCCGCCCCAAGCCCGGCGAGCGCGTCCTCGCCGTGCTGCCCTTCTTCCACATCTACGGCCTGGCCGCGCTGCTCCACCAGCCACTGCGCTGCGGCGCCACCGTCGTCGTGCTGCCCCGCTTCGACCTGGAACAGTTCTGCCGCACCGTCCAGGACCAGCGGGTGCAGTCCGTGCTCGCGGCCCCGCCGATCGTCCTCGCCCTCGCCAAGCACCCGGTGGTCGAGCAGTTCGACCTCTCCTCGGTGGAGTACCTGCTGTGCGCCGCCGCCCCGCTGGACCTCGAACTCGCCGAGGCCTGCGCCCGCCGGCTCGGCCTGCCGCACATCCTCCAGGGCTACGGCATGACCGAGCTCTCCCCGGTCAGCCACGTGATGGACCCCACCGACCCGGACCCCTCCCCGGGCTCGGTCGGCCGGATGGTGCCCTCCACCGAACTGCGGGTCACCGCCCTCGACGGCACCGGCGGCGACCTCGGCCCCGGCGAGCGCGGGGAACTGCTGATCCGCGGGCCGCAGGTGATGAAGGGCTACTTCGGCCGGCCCTCCGACACCGCCGCCATCGTGGACGCCGACGGCTGGCTGCACACCGGGGACATCGGCTTCGTCGACGAGCGCGGCTACCTGCACATCGTCGACCGGGTCAAGGAACTGATCAAGTACAAGGGTTACCAGGTCGCCCCCGCCGAACTGGAGGCACTGCTGCTCAGCCACCCGCAGATCGCCGACGCCGCCGTGATCGGGGTCTGCGACGCCGAGGGCACCGAGTGCCCCAAGGCCTTCGTGGTCCGCGCCCCGGGCAGCGCGCTGACCGAGCAGGAGGTCGCCGCCTTCGTGGCCGGCCAGGTCGCACCGTACAAGAAGGTGCGCGCGGTGGAGTTCCTGGACGCCGTCCCGAAGTCCCCGGCCGGCAAGATCCTCCGCCGCGAGCTGCGCGAGCGCGAGGCCGCCGCCGCCCGCTGAACCGGCCGCCGCCGTCCACCGGTGCGGCCGCCCCCCCGACCGGCCGCACCGCCCCCACCGCCGTCTGCGAGGATCTTCCAGCCGCCAGCCCCGCACGGACAGGACCGCCGCCGCAGATGACCACCCACCCGGCCGCCCGCACCCCCCAGCAGGACCGCAGCCGCGCCACCCGGGCCCGGCTGCTCGCGGCGGCGGTCGACTGCCTCGCCGAACTCGGCTGGAACGGCTCCACCGTCGCCGTCGTCGCCGAACGGGCCGGCGTCTCCCGGGGCGCCGCCCAGCACCACTTCCCGACCCGCGAGGACCTCTTCACCGCCGCCGTCGAACACGTCACCGCCGAGCGGCTGACCGCCGTGCGGGCCCACGCGGACGCGCTGCCGGACGCCGGTCCGGCCCGTACCGAGGCGGTCGTCGACATGATCGTCCGCCTCTACACCGGCCCGCTCTTCCGCGCCGCCCTCCACCTGTGGGTCGCCGCCGCCACCGAGGAGCCGCTGCGCGAGCGGATCATCGGGCTGGAGGGCCACGTCGGCCGCGAGGCGCACCGTGCCGCCGTCGAGTTCCTCGGCGCCGACGAGACCGGGCCCGGCGTGCGCGAAACGGTGCAGGCCACCCTGGACATGGCCCGCGGCCTCGGCCTCGCCAACCTGCTCACCGACGACAGCGCCCGGCGATCCGGGGTGATCCGGCAGTGGGCGAGCCTTCTGGAGAGTACGCTGCGGCCGGTAGGCCCATGACGCCCGTACACCTGGACGACCGCTGCCCCTCACCAAGGGGTCGCCGGGCGGCCGATGTCCGTGCAGTCTGGAGAAGAACCCCGGCCGCAGGAACCACGAGGACCGCCCGGCCGGGCACGAAGCCGAACCGGGGTGCAGTCTGATCATGCGGAGAGACGAGTGGGACGCCACCAACGCCACCGGCCCCGGAGCCGACGCCGGCCCCGCACGCCTGGACGGCCATCGCCTCGTCCCGTTCGCCACCGCCCTGCTCCAGGACGACGGTCTGATCCTGCACTGGAGCGAGGACGCCGAGGCCCTGCTCGGCTGGACCGCCGAGGAGGCCGTCGGCAGCCACGCCGCCCGGCTGCTCACCGACGACAGCGACCGGCCCGAGGTCCTCGAACTCTTCGAGCGGATCCTCGGCGGCAAGGGCTGGTCCGGGGTCTTCCCGGTCCGCCACCGCGACGGCCACACCGTCGAGCTGGAGTTCCGCACCTACCCGATCGCCGGCCCCGGCGGCACCCTGCTGCTGCTCGCCACCGCCTCCGACATCGCGGCCCTGCACCGGGTCGAGGCCGACCTCGCCGTCCTCGACGGCATCTTCGGCCAGTCCCCGATCGGCATGGCCGTCTACGACACCGAACTGCGGTACGTGCGGCTCAACGAGTCGCTGGCACGGATGAACGGCCTGCCCGTCGCCGACCACCTCGGACGGCGGATCAGCAGCATCCTGCCGGGCATCAACAGCACCGAGATAGAACAGATCATGACGCAGGTGCTGACCACCGGCAGACCCGTGGTCGACGCCCGCTCGCACGGCCGCGTCCCCGGCGACCCGCGCCGCGACCGCGCCTGGTCCGCCTCCTACTTCCGGCTGGAGGACTCCACCGGCCGGGTCTTCGGCGTCTGCTCCTCGATCATCGACGTCACCGAGCGCTTCCAGGCCGAGGCCCGGGCCGCCCGCGCCCAGGAACGGCTGGCGACCATCGCCGAGGCCACCGCCCGGATCGGCACCACCCTCGACCTCCAGCGCACCGCCGAGGAGCTGATCGAGGCCGTCGTCCCCCGGTTCGCCGACTTCGCCACCGTCGACCTGCTGGAAACCGTGCTGCGCGGCGCCGAACCCACCCCCATCCCGGAGGACCGCGGCGCGCTGCTGCGCGCCGTCGCGGTCGGCGAGGCCTACGAGACCGGTCTGGCGCACGCCGTCGACGTCGTCGGCGAGGTCTCCGAGTACGCCCCCGGGCGCAGCTACACCGAGTGCCTGCGCAGCGGGCGCCCGCTGCTGCGCGCCCACGTCGACGCGGAGGTGCTGCGCGGGCTGGTCGCCAGCCCGGACCGGGTCGCCCCCGGCCTCGCGGCCGGCATCCACTCCTACCTGATGCTGCCGGTCATCGCCCGGGGCATGGTCCTCGGCGGCGCCGAGTTCATCCGGATGCGCAACCCCGAGCCGTTCACCGCCTCCGACGTCGCGCTGGCCGAGGAACTCGTCGCCCGCACCGCCCTGGCCATCGACAACGCCCGCCTCTACCGGCGGGAGCGGGAGACCGCGCTCACCCTCCAGCGCAGCCTGCTGCCCCAGGAGATCCACCGCACCCTCGGCCTGGAGATCGCCTACCGCTACCTGCCGTCCAGCGTCACCAGCGAGGTCGGCGGCGACTGGTTCGACGTCGTCCCGCTCTCCTGCGGCCGGGTCGCGCTGGTCGTCGGCGACGTCATGGGCCACGGCATCCGGGCCGCCGCCACGATGGGTCAGCTGCGCACCGTCGCCCGCACCCTGGCCACCCTCGACATGCCGCCCGAGCAGGTGCTCACCCGGCTCGACGAGACCGCCTCCGGAATCGGCGAGGGCCAGTTCGCCACCTGCATCTGCGCCGTCTACGACCCGCTGGAGCACACCCTCCAGGTCGCCTCGGCGGGTCACCTCCCGCCGGTCTGGGTCGCCCCCGACGGCACGCCCCGGCGGGTCGAGATGCCGCCCGGGGTGCCGCTGGGCGTCGGCGGGGTGGCCTTCGAGTCGGTCGAGTTCGCGCTGCCCGAGGGCGGCATGGTGGCCCTCTACACCGACGGCCTGGTGGAACGGCGCGGCCAGGACCTCGACGACGGCATCGACCTGCTCGCCCGCACCCTGTCCGGCCCCGGGCGGACCCTGGAGGAGAGCTGTGACGCCGTCCTCGGCGCGCTGGTCAGCGGCGGCAGTGACGACGACATCGCGATGATCATGGCCCGGGTGCTGCCGCTGCCCGCCGACCGGGTCGCCACCCTCCCGCTCACCGGCGGCGGACGGCTGCCCGGCAAGGCCCGCCGCTTCACCCGCGCCACACTGGACGCCTGGGGACTGGGCGCGCTCTCCGACTACGCCGAGCTGCTGGTCAGCGAGCTGGTCACGAACGCCCTGCTGCACGCCGACGCCCCGCGCCGGCTGCGGCTCTTCCGCGACCGGGTGCTCACCGTCGAGGTCGCCGACGCGGGCGGCCAGACGCCCCAGCTGCGGCCCTTCGCCGAGCAGGACGAGGGCGGCCGGGGGATGTTCCTGGTCAGCGAGCTCGCCCAGCGCTGGGGCAGCCGGCTGACCAGGGACGGCAAGGTGGTCTGGGCGGAGCTGGAACTCCCCTTCGGCACGGTCTGACCCTCCGGGGCCCGCCGGACACGACGGTTCCCCGTCCCCCGGCGGTCGGGGGACGGGGAACCGCGGTCCCGGGCGTGGACTTCTCAGGCGTGCGCCTTCTCGGGCGTGCGCTCGTGCTCCGGTTCCGGGGCCGGTTCCGGGGCCGGCCGGTCGGTCCCGCGGCCCAGCCCGCGCAGCAGCCGCCAGGCCAGCACCGCCGCGCCCAGCAGCAGCGCGGCCGCCAGCATCCCGGCCACGTTCACGCCGTGCACGAACGCGTCCCTGGCGCTCGCCAGCAGCGGCCCGGCCAGGGCGTCGGGCAGCCCGTGGGCCACCTCCACCGCGCCGCCCAGCGACTCGCCGGCCTGCGCGGCCGCCGCCGGGTCGGTGCCGGCCGGGACGGCCAGCCGGCCGGCGTACAGCGAGCCGACCACCGAGCCGACCAGGGCGATGCCGAGCGCGGTGCCCAGCTCGTAGGCCGTCTCGGAGACCGCCGACGCGGCGCCGGCCTTGTCGCCCGGCGCGGCCTTCAGCACCAGGTCCGCACCGAGCGTGTAGACCACGCCCTCCGCCGTGCCGACCAGCAGGAAGGCGGCGGCCAGCACCAGGTAGGTGGTGTCCTGCTGGATCCAGCCGAGCAGGCCGATCCCGGCGCCCATCGTGAGCAGGCCGAGGGTGAGCGCCGTCCGGGCGCCGGTGCGGCGCACCAGCCGGGCGGTCAGCAGACCACCGGCCATGGCGCCGGCGAAGGCCGGCAGCTCGGCCAGCCCCGCCTTCAGCGGCGGGTAGCCGCGGACCAGCTGGAGGTACTGCGAGGTGACGAAGACGATGCCGGAGAGCCCGATCAGCGCGATCAGCGAGGCCAGCACGGCGGCGGTGAAGCGGCGGTCGCCGAAGAGCCGGACGTCCAGCAGCGGGGTCTCCAGGCGCAGCTGGCGGCGGACGAAGACGATCAGCGCCAGCGCGCCCAGCAGGCCCGCGGCCGGCACGTCCCAGCGGGCCACGCCGTGCGCCGCGGCCTCCTTGATCGCGTAGACCACGCCGATCACACCGGTCAGCGACAGCAGCACGCTCAGGACGTCCCAGCGGCCCGGCTTCGGGTCCTTGGACTCCGGCAGCAGCCAGGCGCCGAAGACCAGCAGCAGCAGGAGCACCGGGATGTTCAGCAGGAACACCGAACCCCACCAGAAGTGCTCCAGCAGCACACCGCCGACCACCGGACCGAGTGCGGCACCGGCCGACGCGGCGGCGCCCCAGACGCCGATCGCGGTGGCCCGCTCGCGGTCGTCCGGGAAGAGCGTGCGGATCAGCGAGAGGGTGGAGGGCATGATGGTCGCCCCGGCCACGCCGAGCAGCACGCGGGCCAGGATCAGCCAGCCTGCGCCGGGCGCGTACGCGGCGAGCAGCGAGGCGGCGCCGAACGCGGTGGAACCGACCAGCAGCAGTCGTTTGCGGCCGATCCGGTCGCTGAGCGAGCCCATCGAGACCAGCAGGCCGGCCAGGACGAAGGAGTAGGCGTCGCCGATCCACAGCAGCTGGGTGCCGCTGGGGCGCAGGGTCTCGCTGATCGAGGGGATGGCCAGGGACAGGACGGTCGCGTCGACGGCGACCAGGGTGACGGCCAGCACGAGGACGGCGAGGCCGGTCCAGCGCAGGCGGGGCTGGAGGTGGACGGTGCTGCTCATGGGTATCGGTGTCCGGTTTCCGGTCCGGGGTGCGACGGATGGGGGAGTCGGGGTCAGTGCGGGCGCGGGGTGCGCAGGGCGCCGCCGAGGAGGAGCTCGGCGAGCGAGAAGGTCGCGTCGCGCGAGGCCAGCCGGCCGTCCTGGACGGCCCAGCCGATCCCGGCGAGCAGGTCGAAGAACGCCTCGCTGAGCCAGGCCGCGGAGAGCTCGATGCGGAAGACCCCCTGCTGCTGCCCGCGCAGGAAGAGCGCGTGCAGCCGGGCCATCTGGGCCTCCCAGAGGTCGTTGACCGCCTCGTCGTCGTAGAGCTGGCTCTCGCCGGTCAGGTAGGCGCAGAGCATGGCGTCCGGGACGATCTCGTCGATCAGCCGGCGCAGCGCGGCGTGCGCGTCCCCCTCCTCGACCGCGGCGGTGTCCAGCGCGGCGGCCAGCCGCTGGAGCGCGAGCATGCCGACCTCGCGGATCAGCGCGTCCCGGCCCGGGAAGAGCCGGTGCAGGGTGGCGCGGCTGATGCCCGCGGCGCGGGCGATCTCGTCGAGGTGGGCGGTCGGGCGGCGGGAGAGCACGCCGACGGCGGCTTCGAGCACGGAGTCACGGTCGGTGGCCATGGGACGAGTGTACGTCACGTGAGACGTGGATGTCTCAGAATTGATCCGGGCGTCTCGTGCGAGGCGCGGCCGCCCGGCGCGCGGACGGCAAAGAACCGGGGACGGCGGTTGCCGTCCCCGGTTCTCGGTGCTCCTGCCGGCCGGTCGCGGCCGGTGCCGGTCAGCTCTGGTTGTAGAAGCCGGTGTCGTCGAGCGGGCGGTCGATGACCATCACCTCGACGTCCGCCGGGGTGAGCAGGAACACCCGGCGGGCGATCCGCTCGATGCCGCCGCGGGTGCCGAAGATCAGGCCGGAGGCGAAGTCCACCATCCGCTTGGCCTCGGCCTCCTCCATCTCGGTGAGGTCCATGACCACCGGGGTGGCCGCCCGGATGTGCTCGCCGACCGTGCGCGCCGCCTCGAATCCGGTCGGCCGCAGGGAGACGA
Organism: Kitasatospora sp. NPDC059462; assembly: GCF_042749955.1. Classification (NCBI taxonomy): domain Bacteria; kingdom Bacillati; phylum Actinomycetota; class Actinomycetes; order Kitasatosporales; family Streptomycetaceae; genus Kitasatospora; species Kitasatospora sp. NPDC059462. The sequence continues at coordinate 42,838 of NZ_JBHYUU010000053.1, forward strand.
TCTTCGCCGGGGCGGGGGAGGACGGTACCGTCTCCTGCTCGACCCACTCGTCCTCGTACACCGCGGCCGGGTAGCTCCCGGAGGGCATCAGCCACCCGTTGTGGTGCTCGTCGCGAAGTGCTCCCATGCCGCGCCTCCCTGCCTCTGTTCCGATACAGGTCCCCCGGTGCGCGTGCCCTTTTGACACGTCATCCACTCGTCGGAACTGTCCGAGTATCGCACTGATCACCGGTCTCGTGCCCGCTCGCGCCGTCCGTACGAGTCGCGCCGCGCCGACGGCCCGGGCGGACCCGGGCATCAGAAGCGACGCGGCGGAGGGACGTACGGTTGCGCGCGTAGAAGATATCGGTCGCGGTCGCCGCGCAATTGACCTTCTGTCAACAATGCGGGAACGATTTCACACACCACCGACAACGACCCCGGTCGGCCGAGCGCATCGGCGTGTCCCACGCCCGGCGCGCCGTCCGGGAGCCCGGCGCTCAGGCCTGGACCGCGCGCCGTCGACGGAGCGCCGCCCGCACCAGCGGGACCAGGCTCGTGAGGGCGATCACCCCGATCAGTCCGGCCGAGAGCAGGAAGCCCGTGGACCCCGGCTCGCGCGCGGTGGCCGCCGCCGCGACGTAGACCGCGGTGACCGGGATCACCCCGAGCGCGGTGGCGAGGATGAACGGCGGGAACCGGACCCCGGAGACCGCCGCGCCGTAGGTCGCCGCCTGGAACGGCAGGCCGGGGAGGAGCCGCAGCAGCAGGATGCTGCGGAACCCCTGGTGGGTGAAGCGCCGGTCCATCGCCAGCAGCACCCGCCCGCGCAGGAGGCGCCGCAGCGCGTCCCGGCCCAGCCAGCGGGCCAGCCCGAAGGCGACCGCCGCCCCGACCGTCGTGCCCAGCACGGCCAGCGCCAGCCCCTGCTGCACGCCCAGCAGCAGCCCGGCGGCCGCGTTCAGGGCCGGCCGGGGGAAGAAGGCCACCGTGCCGACCGCGTACACGGCGGTGAACAGCGGAGCGCGCCAGTACCAGGGCGTGCCGGTGAACAGGCTGCCGTCGAACAGGGCGGTCGGGTTCCACAGCAGCAGCGCGCCGGTCACCGCGGCGAGGATCACCACCAGCAGGGCGAACCGCGGCCACGGCGAACGCTCCGGCAGGTCGGCCGGAGCGGGGCCGGGCGGGGGCGGGGAGGTCACGGGTCCGGGCACGGCCCGAGCCTAACCGGGCGCCCGCTGCGCCCGGCAC